>DQGZ01000060.1:478-3303 GCA_003531345.1 Alphaproteobacteria bacterium
ATTATTTGTTATGAGTCAAAAAATATGAATATTTATTTATACAGAATATTATCAATATTATTGCTGCCAGTAATTATATTGCTCATAGTTATCAGGGTAGTCAAAGGTAAAGAAGATAAGCAGAGGATATTTGAAAGGTTTGGAATATCTGGCATGAAAAGACCAAAAGGAAACATAATATGGTTCCATTGTGCTTCTGTCGGCGAAGCAAACAGTATATTTCCTTTAATCGAAGAAATAGAGAAAAAATACCATTTCTTGAACTTCCTTATAACTACTGGAACTGTTTCATCTGCTAAAACTGTTCACAGGAAAATTGAAAACAAGCCTAATCTAATACACCAATATATACCCATAGATTGTTATTTGTGTGTAAAATTATTCCTGATGAAATGGCAACCAAAACTTGCGATTTATATTGAAAGTGAATTATGGCCAAACCTTATTAATTCAACTTCCAATTCTGGGTGCGACATTTTACTCATAAATGCCAGAATATCTGATACTTCTTTTGAGCGTTGGCAAAAATTCCCAGCTTTGATAAATAGTATTGCGCAGTCAGTTAATCAGGTAATTGCACAGACTGATGATGATAAAAGTAAATTTGAAAAACTGCATTTCAGGAATGTTCTATTATTTGATAGCCTTAAATATGCCGCAAAAAAACTCCCTAATAACGCTAGGGAATTTGGAAATTTGATAAAAAATATTGGTAACCGTAAGGTCTTCCTTGCAGCAAGCACCAGCGATAATGAGGAGGAGGTATTAATAAAAACACATAAGAACCTGCAAAATGACATTAATAACCTGCTTACCATAATAGCACCACGCCACCCTGAAAGACTGGAGGACATAATAAAGAGCTGCAAATATAATGGTTTGCGCTATGCGGTGCGTTCAAAAAATGATGAGATAAAGGAAAATACCTCCATATATATATGCGATACTTTAGGTGAACTTGGAATTTTATATCGCATCTGTAGCACGGTTTTTATTGGTGGCTCTGTTAATAGCAGAGGTGGGCAAAACCCTATAGAACCTGCAAATCTCAGCTGTGCAATAATAAGTGGCAATAAAGTTAAAAATTTTAAATCCGTTTATGATGAGTTCTTAAAAAAGAAAGCAGCTATTATAGTTTCAAACCAGAATGAACTGGAAAGGGAATTGCTCATTCTTTTATCAGACAGTAATTTGAGGAAAAAAATATCAAATAATGCTAAGGAGCTGGTAGAATCCAAAAGAAATGTAATAGAAAAATATCTGGCAGAAATTGAACCTTATTTAAAACCCCTCAATTAAGCTGACAAATGTTCTCAACACCAAAATTCTGGGATCACAAAGGTATATTAGCACATATAATGCTTCCTTTTTCAGTTATTTATTTTCTTTTAAAAAGAATAATTGAAGCATTTAAACGCAAGGAGAAAAAGTTTAACTTTTGTTCTATATTGGTTGGTAATGCGGTTGTTGGTGGTGCGGGCAAAACTCCTACCTGTATATCTATAGCAAAGCTTATAAAGCATAATTTCCCTGAAAAGAAACTCTGCATAGTTACAAAAGGATATGGTGGTTCAATTACAAGCCCAACCTTGTTAGACCCCAAAAAACACAGCTTTAATGAAACTGGTGATGAACCTCAGATATTAGCAAAAACATGTGATGTAATAATAGCAAAAAACAGGTTCAGGGGTGCTGAATTTGCTGAGCAGAATAATTATGATGTCGTTATATTTGATGATGGCATACATGACAGAAGAATAAAAAAAGACTTCTCTCTTTTAGTGATAGACGGGAAATATGGCATAGGCAATGGACTGGTATTACCTGCTGGACCATTGCGTGACAGGCTTGACATAACCGCAAAATACGCAACTCACATACTGATGATAGGTAAAGATGAGAAGAAGATAATTGATAAACTGAAGCGCAGAAAAATTGACCCCCCTGTACTGAAAGCCCAGATCAGCAATTTAAGCCAGCCAGATAAGGAAAAAACCTATATTGCATTTGCTGGTATAGGGCGGCCACAGAAATTTTTTGATATGTTACGCTTTGATATGAAGCTAAAACTATCAGAAACAGTTGAATTCCCTGACCATTATAACTATGAAGAGAATGACCTGAACTACATAAAATCCATAGCAGAAAAGCATAAGGCAGAAATTCTAACTACTGAAAAAGATTTCGTAAAATTTCCCGATACATTCCAGAAACAATGCAGCTTCATAGAAATTGAACTGAATATTGAAGATAATTATCTGCGTGATGCACTAAAAAAGTGCCTGTAACTTTCATATGTAAGGTGTAAATTATTTAACCACCTTGAGATAAGGCTTGGTAAAAACTATCACTCTTGGAATTCCCGCTAGGTCATTACGAACTTCAATGATTTCAAATCCATTCTCAGAAATTAAATCAGAAACTTCATGCTCCTGCCACTTACCTATTTCAAAAAAGCACCTGCCGTGAATTGCCAAAAATTTACCTAGCTGAGAAATAATTTCCCGATAGCAGTCAAGCCCATCTGCACCACCATCCAGTGCTGGTATGGGGTCATATAAACGAACTTCAGGTGAAAGATAGTTTGTTGCCTCTCTTTTTATATAAGGAGGGTTGCATATAATAACATCAAATGTCCCTTCAACATTATCTAGCCAATTTGAAACTATAAAATTTGCCCTTTCTGAAACATTGTTACTTTCGGCATTTTCGCCAGCGATCTTTAATGCCTCAATTGACTTATCAACACCCAACCCTTTTGAATTATTATAAAGGAACAGCAGGGTTATCAACAAACAGCCAGAACCCGTGCCAAGGTCAAGAAG
>DQGZ01000009.1:0-876 GCA_003531345.1 Alphaproteobacteria bacterium
GATTTCTTTTATGCCGCTGAAGTAGCAAAAAACGTAACTATTTTTTTTAACTTACTGTTAAAAACCCCTGCTTTGAATTCAGCGCAAACCGCAAAAGCACTTATACAGCTTGAAAATATCTGTGAGCATTTTGCGCTTGATCAGTCAGTGCGGGCAATGATAACGGAAGCAGAAAAACGTGACATACCATGGTTTCGTATAGCGCCTAAATTCCGTGATGTACAATTTGGCTATGGCCATAAGCAGCAACGCATGAGGGAAACCCTGAGCAGTAAAGAGAATATACTGGCAACAACATATTCCCGTGATAAAGATTTTTCATCTCGCCTGCTTGGCTCTGTTGGGCTGCCTGTAGGGAAATTTGTCACCGTAGCAAATGCAAATGAGGCAATGGCGCAGGCAAAGCTCATTGGCTTTCCCGTTGTGTTAAAGCCGCTTTCTGGTGGCAAAGGAATTGATGTGGTAATCGGGCTTAGAACGCCTGAAGCTGTATTTAATGTGGCTAAAGACCTTTTGTCTAGGTCATCAAAACTTATTGTGCAGTCATATATGCCAGGTGATGACCATAGATTACTGGTGGTAGCTGGCAAGTTTACAGCCGCTGCACGCCGTAACCCTGCATCTGTTACTGGTGATGGGCAAAATACTGTTGAGCAGCTTATACGAATTGCCAATACCGACCCAAGGCGAGGATATAATTTTTATCGCCTGATGAATTACATATTGATAGACGAAGAATTACGCCGCTTAATAACTGATCAAAAACTCACTTTATCAAGCGTTCCTGAAAAAGGCAGAAAAGTTAGGCTACGCCGAACTGCAAATATTGCAGCTGGTGGTGACGCAGTTGACGTAACAGATATAATCCACCCTGAT
>DQGZ01000009.1:1123-4883 GCA_003531345.1 Alphaproteobacteria bacterium
ACGCTCTTCCGATCTGTAACAGATATAATCCACCCTGATAATATAACACTTGCTGAAAGATCTGCACAGACCATTGGTCTAAAAGTTGCAGGAATTGACTTCATAACGCCTGATATTTCAAGGTCATGGAAGGAAATTGGTGGCGGCATATGCGAAATAAATGCAAGCCCAGGTTTAAGACCCCACTGGATAGGCAACCCTGAACGTAATGTTGTAACGCCAATATTCAACACGATATTTCCAGAAGGAGAGAATGGCAGAATACCCATAGCGCTAATCACTGGTTCAAATGGAAAAACAACAACAACCCGAATGGTTGACCATATACTGCGTGCAGCGGGGCATATTTCAGGCTGCGTTACCACTGATGGCATAACCATCAACGGGGAAGAAATATTACAAGGTGATGTTGCAGGCGCTGGCGGCGCTGAACTAGTATTACGTGAACCTACAGTTACTGCAGCATCACTGGAGTCATCTCGTGGTGGGTTGCTGAAACGTGGTATATATACCAAAAAATGTGACGTTGCCGCCATATTGAACGTAGATAATGACCATATAGGAATTGATGGGATAGAGTCACTTGACCAGATGGCCAGCTTAAAAAGAAATATAATAGAAACTGCAACTAAAAAAATAATACTAAACGCTGAAGATGAGCGCTGCCTAAAAATGTCATATGATTTTCCAGTTGAGAAAGTAATTCTGTTTTCAATGAAGCAAGATGCAGAAGGTTTAAAAAAACACCGCAATTCAGGTGGAACCATAGTTACATTGGAACAAACAAAAAACAAAGAAAGCATAGTGATTGAAGTAAATGGTAAAACTTCAAAAATAATTGCAACGGATAATATCCCCGCCACTTTCAAAAGCCTTGTCAGGCATAATATTACCAATGCACTAGCCGCTGCTGCACTTGGTTACGGTATGGAGATTAACTTAAAAACCATAGCCGAAGGGCTTAAGAATTTCACCCCTACACTCAAAGATTCCTCAGGTAGGTTTAACGTAATAGATGACCTGCCAGTGCGCTGCCTGTTTGAATTTGCGCATAATACACCAGCTATAGAAACTACGCTGAAATCCATACCTAACTTCACAAAAAAAGGTTCTAATATTTGCGCCTTTACCTGCCCAGGTAACCGCCCAGATGAACATTTTGATAATTTTGCAAAATCATTCGCAGGGCATTTTGATAAATATATCTGCTTTGAACGTGTGGAATGGCGCAGGGGGCATAAAGAAGGGGATATCTCAAAACGCTTTGCAGAAGCGCTTATGAAATATGGTGTCTCCAATGATAATATAATGCAATGTCCCACCCAGAATGAGGCAATGAATGTCGCAGCCAATATCGCAAAAACAGATGACCTGATTGCAATATTCGGCACTGATGCCAGATATTCCTTGCCACAGATAAGAAGCGCATTTAAAAAACTTCAAACTCTTCTTGAAAGAATGTGAGTGGAGGTTTAATATTGGCTCACCTAAATTACTCCTGATAGATAAAATTTAGCTGCAACACGAAATACAATAATTCATGATTATTTTGGTGTTGACCATGAAATTATTAGCTCAATTGTAAACTTTGATATACCAATTTTAAAAAAGCAGATTGCAAAGATTATTAAGAATTAAATAATAAAAAAGGTAATTTATGCCAACATACAGAGCGCCAATCAGAGATTTTCAGTTCGCACTTAAGGAGTGGCTGAATATTGAGCAATATAGCGGAAAGGTTAGCGGTTTTGAAGATCTTTCATTTATGGACGCAGTACTTGAAGAAGGCGCAAAATATTGTGAGGAAGTTCTATTCCCACTTAATCAGTTGGGTGATGAGCAGGGGTTAAAACATGTTAAAGGTGATGACGGCTTTAATAAAGTTATATTACCTGACGGCTGGAAAGAAGCATATGACCAATATGTTGCAAATGGCTGGGGAAGTTTTGCCTGTGATACAGCTTATGGCGGGCAGGGGTTGCCAAATGTTCTTAACACTCCATTTATTGAAATGGTTTGTTCTTCTAATCTTTCTTTCGGCTTACTGCCAGGTTTAACTCATGGCGCATATTCAGCGCTGCATCATTTCGGTTCTGACCTTCAGAAGGCAAAATATCTCGGTAAAATGTCCACTGGAGAGTGGAGCGGCGTTATGTGCCTGACAGAGCCGCAGGCTGGAACAGACCTTGGTTTGATAACTACCCGTGCTGAACCTCAAAGTGACGGCAGTTATAACATAACAGGCACAAAAATTTTCATTTCATATGGTGAGCATGAGGCTGTGCCTAATATCGTGCATCTTATATTAGCCCGCTTACCTGATGCCCCTGCTGGTGTTAAAGGTATTTCCCTATTCGTGGCTTCAAAATATAATGTGGATGACAATGGTGAAATGGGCACACGCAACAACATTGATTGCGGATCAATTGAGCATAAAATGGGCATTCATGCTTCACCAACCTGTGTTATGAATTATGATAATGCAAAAGCATGGTTAGTGGGTGAGCCTCATAAAGGCTTAAAAGCAATGTTCACTATGATGAATGAAGCGCGGATTTTAGTTGGTATCCAAGGGCTTGGTATTGGTCAGGTTTCATACCAAAATGCACTCGCTTACGCAAAAGAAAGGTTGCAGGGCAGGGCGCTCAATGGTGCAGTATTCCCAGATAAAAAGGCAGACCCCATAACCGTTCACCCAGATGTTCGCCGTATGTTGCTTACCATGCGTTCATTTGCCGAAGGTGGCAGGATACTTGCATTATGGATAGCACTAAATGTTGACCTTGAACAAAGGCTTGAAGATGGTGACGCAAAACAGGAAGCAGAAGATTTCGTTGATTTGATGACCCCGATAGTAAAAGCATATTTAACTGAAGGCGGAACAACTATGGCTTCACTTGCAGTGCAAACTCATGGTGGTTATGGCTTCATTAAAGAATATGGCGTTGAGCAGTATATGCGTGATTGTAAAATTACCGAAATATATGAAGGCACCAATGGCGTGCAAGCGCTTGATTTAGTAGGGCGCAAAATGCCACAAGCAACTGGCCGTTTGCTCCGTCGCTTTTTCCACCCAGCGCAGCAATTTGTTGATGAGAACAAAGATAATGAGGCATTGTCAGAATTCACAAAGCCATTCTATCAGGGGTTGAAATCACTTCGTCAGGCATCACTATGGATAGCGCAAAAGGCGCTAGCAAATAAGGAGGAGGCAGGCGCCGCATCAGTAGATTATCTACGTATGTTCTCACTGGTTGCAATTGGCTACATCTGGGCGAAATCAGCCAAGATAGCAGTTGAAAAACTTGCTCAAGGAACAGATGAAAAAGAGTTCTACGAAACCAAAATGGCAACGGCGAAATTCTTCCTGAATAAAATATTGCCTGAACATTTTTCATTACTGGCAAAAATTACTGCTGGTGCAAAATACCTTGAAATGCCTGATGTTAAAGTTGCTTAGTTTTAAAGATGCCTTAATAAGTTATGATATTACTCCAGTGCCTTGGAGTAATAGAGATGGGCGTAATTACACCACCTTATATCCAGCCTTTTTTCTTGAAATATTTTAAAGGTATAAGAGCTGAAAGGAATATAAGCAGCAGGGCTAAAAAATAACCATATTGAAAATTAAGTTCTGGCATTGCTTTAAAGTTCATTCCATAAATGCTGGCAATTAAAGTTGGTGGCAGGAAGGCAACCGCCGCAACCGAGAATATTTTTATAATGGCATTCTGCTCAATGCTGATAAGCCCAAGCGTAG
>DQGZ01000042.1:0-1263 GCA_003531345.1 Alphaproteobacteria bacterium
CCCAAAAATACTAATTACTCTCTATAAACCACAAATAAAAATAATATGAAAAATATTTTAATTCTATCTGTAGTCCTTATGGCCGTTGCTTTAACTTCATGCAGCAGAAAAATGTCCTCAAATGAATATGTTTCTGCTAATGCGGTTGGCGTTGTGCTGGAGGGGGAGGTTGTTTCTGCACGTCAGGTCACTATCCGTGAAAAGGATAATCTTCAGGAAAATCAAACAGGAATGTTGGCGGGCGGTGTGGTTGGTGGTGTTGGTGCAAATAACATAGGTAAAGGGCGTGGCAGAACTGCGGCAACAGTTGGCGGTGCTTTGCTTGGTGCTGCTTTGGGTGCAGTTCTTGAAGACCAGTTAAGCCAGCAGCAGGGCATGGAATATATAGTAAATGTTTACGCTGATGAAACAGAAAGGAATATTCAAACCAGAAACTATAATGTTAACAGTGGCAGTGTAGCTCAAACTCTAAAAGGCAATATCCAAACAGGTTCATATAAAACAAAACTCATTTCAGTGGTGCAGGGTATTGACCAGATATTCACTCCAGGGCAAAAAGTTTATGTGATATATAATGATGATAACCGCGCACGTCTCGCTCCTAGAAGTATGTAATTAGATATTAGAATTGATGATATGTTAAAAAAAATTTCTACATTATTAATCGCTGGCCAGTTTTTATTCGCATGTCAAATGGCAATGGAAGCTGATAAAATGCTTTATAACGCTGCTGGTAAAGTTAGTTCAAGAGACTTGGTAACGGGTGAAAGAAGGTTAAACTTTGCCAACAGAAATGCACAGATAGAGCAGGGTAATGCTGCCGCACTTCAGATTATTGATAAATACCAGCAGGCTGGGAAAAAGCTTAATGAGCAAATAAACGTAAACCAATATAAAAGGCTGGTTAACATTGTGCAGAATATAGTTGCAGTATCTCACTTAAGGGGAGAAAACTGGCAAGTTGTTATGTTGCCTGAAAAAGAATATAACGCCTTTGTAACAGGTGGCACAGTGGTATTTGTTAATTACGGTTTGATGGAAGCCTCTCCTTTTGATGATGAGGTGGCGGCAATAGTAGGGCATGAAATTGCCCATGCAGCAGCAGGGCATATATCCGAGAGGAATGCTTCACAAATGGCTGCAAGCCTTGCTGGCAGTAAAACTGCAAAATCGGAAATATTTCAGGCGGCATTTTCCCAGAAAGATGAGCTGGAGGCAGATAAGGTTGGAATATTATACATGACCCTAGCTGGCTATGACCCT
>DQGZ01000042.1:1490-5570 GCA_003531345.1 Alphaproteobacteria bacterium
ATGACCCTAGCTGGCTATGACCCTGAGGCCTCAGAAAAAATATGGCAGAAAATATATAACAGATCAGGAAATAATGGGCAGATGATAACAACCCACCCTATATCCTCTGACCGTATGCTAAAGAACAGGGACACAATTCTTATAGCAAAAAAATATTATATTCCTGGTCAAAAAAACCCTAATTTTGAATATGTTTTACGCAATAATGACATAGTGGGGCAAAGCAATCTGGGGCAAGCGTTAGCATCGCTTACTTCTGGTGGGCAGCAGGCTTATCAGCAGAATAATTACGGCCCTGAAAACTCTATGGCGGCAGCTCCGCAGTCAATGGGTAGTGGTATTCAAGCTGGTGCAGGGGCAGGGGCTTTGGCAGTTGCTGAAACATTTATGAACTATTACAAAGATAAAAAAGAGGCGAAAAAAATAGCTTCAAGTGAGCTTGCACGGGTAAGCACCCTTAAGCAGATACAGGAAAATATGCAGATAACAGGTGGCAAGCGTAATAGTGATGGAAGCTTTGCAATGGAGATAAAATATAATGGTCTAAAGCCAGTGCAAAACCTTTCAGTTAAGGCAGTAACCCAAACTACGGAATCACTATACAGGCATAATGGCATTATTACCCCTGGGCAAACTTACAATGCAATTTTCGGTAAGGAATTGTTCGAGAATATAGGTGAGAAGCCAAAAATGAAATTACTGGTTGATGAAGGGAGTTATTTGAATTAAAAGTAGGCAGCAATTTTTCTACTTTTTTAATTAAGTTTCCTATGCCATTAGATGTTCTAAAAGAAACCTCGGAAATAATATCCTACAAGTCAGTTACTGGCACTCAGGACGAAGGCGCAATTCTTTACCTTAAGGAAAAGCTTGAATCTTTGGGGTTTAAAACAATTACCGAAACTTTCAAAGGTGATGGCTCTTATGATGTTCTCAATCTTTACGCTGAATATGGAAAGTCTGGGCGTAATTTGTGTTTTGCAGGGCATACTGATGTAGTGCCAGCAGGTGATGAATCTAAATGGACGGTAAACCCATTCTACCCCAAAATAGTTGATGGCTACCTTATAGGGCGTGGTGCTGTGGATATGAAGTCCAGCATAACTGCGTGGCTTTGTGCAGTTTCAGAATTTCTTAATGAGAACAGAGGTTTTGATGCTGGAAAAATATCAATGCTAATAACTGGTGATGAGGAGGCGGACGCTGTAAACGGAACAGTTAAATTGTTAAGCTCAATTACCACTAAAGGCTACAGGATAGACCATTGTATAGTAGGTGAGCCTTCAAACCCATTAAAGCTGGGGGAAATGATAAAAATAGGTAGGCGTGGAAGTTTAAGCTGCACACTAACAGTAAATGGTGTTCAGGGGCATGTTGCATACCCAGAAAAGGCGCAAAACCCTAATCCAATAATTATAAAAATACTTAATGAACTATCAGATGTAAAATTTGATTCGGGCAATCAATTTTTTTCAGCTACAAACCTTGAGGTTACAACAATTGATGTGGCAAACCCTACAACCAACCTAATTCCCAGTAAAGCAACGGCAAGTTTTAATATAAGGTTCAATAATGAACAGACTCGTGCAGGCTTAATTGAAAAAATAAATGAAGTGTGCAAAAAATATACTTCAAACTATGAGCTTAGATCTTTCCAGTCAAACGCAGAGCCATTCCTTTCAAACCCTGGTTTACTTGCAGATTTTATAAAGAAAGCATGTAAGGAAGTAATTAATAAAACCCCTGAGCTTTCAACTACAGGCGGCACATCAGATGCACGTTTTATAAAAGATTATTGTGAGGTAGCTGAATTTGGTCTGACCAATGAAACCGCACATAAGATAGACGAAAAAGTTAAGGTTGAAGATCTATACAAGTTAAAAGACATTTATAAACGAGTGATAGAAATATATTTTAACTCCTAAAAAAATGTTACCGATTATACTTAAACCATCAATTCTTAATGTGCTTGTAATTGGTAAGGGTAGGGCAACTGACAAGCGTATGGAGCTTTTGGCGCAATCTGGGGTAACTAATATTACCCATATCGAAAACCCTGCTATAACCAATTATAATATAACAGATTATAACTTAGTATATGTTGGTGATATTGAATTTACGCAGGCAGAAAAAATTGCAGTAGAAGCAAGGATAAATAAGATTTTTATTAATGTAGAAGATACAAAACCATTATGTGATTTTCACGTTCCCGCTATTCATCGCAGTGGTAACCTATTGCTTACCTCATCTACCAATGGCACTGCTCCACGTTTAGCTCGCAAGGTAAAACAGGTGCTGGAAAAGATGTTTGATGCAGAATTCGCGGCAAAAACCAAAATATTAGAATCAGAAAGAATGAAGCTAATGGAGGCAAAAGCCAGCTTTGATGAGTTGATAGAGAAGTCTGACATTATGATAGAAAAAACGGGTATTTTTAAAAAATTCTGTGAAAAATGCAGGTTTTAAAAACTACTCATGGCATGTAAAAAAAAGCTGGGGGTGTTAACGTTAGATAGCAGCCTTGCAGGCATAATTCTTTGGTGGTGTATATAGCTGAAAATGGTGGGAACGAGATGATTCGAACATCCGACCTAGTGATTAGGAATCTTTTTCCAATATTTTTCACTGTTTTTCAAGTGTGTTGATACCTGTTGATTTTTAAGGCTATTCCTAGTTTTTACTTGTTATTTAAGTATATCTTTATTAGTCTATTTTTACCTATAAATCGACCTAATAATGACCTAGAAAAAGCATGCCAAAACTTACAAAATCATTGATTGAACAGACCAAGCCAGATGTAAAAGACATCATTTTGCGTGATACCGAGGTTAAGGGGTTGCTGTGTAAAATTACCCCCAAAGGCAATAAAGTATTCATGTTATATTATAAAACTAAGGGTGGCAGGGAAAGGAAGCCAAAACTTGGTAGTTTTTCATTTATGACTGTTGATACTGCAAGACAAACAGCGAAAGAGTATCTTTTGGAAGTTTCAAGAGGTGGAGATCCATTTTCAACAGAGAACAAAGATAAACGCATTTATACCGTTCAGGATCTGTCAGAACGATACAATAAGGAGTATGCACCTAAAAAGAAGAAAAGGTCGGCTAAACAGGATGAAAATAACTTTAAATTGCATGTTATACCCAAGATAGGTCATCTTAAGGTTTCAGAAGTTACAAACAGGGATATTGTTAAACTTCATAATTCGATGGAAAAAATACCTGTTACAGCAAACAGGGTTCTATCATTGCTATCTAAAGCATTTAATTTAGCTGAAGACTGGAAATTGTTACCAGAAGGGAAGAATCCATGTAGGAAGGTTAAAAAATATAAGGAAAACAGAAAAGAGCGTTATTTAACCAAAGATGAAATTAATAACCTCTTTAAAGTCCTTGATGATAACGACGATAAACAGTTAGACCCAATTTATGTAACTAACGCTATAAGGTTATTACTTGTTACAGGTTGTAGATTGAGTGAGATACTAACTTTAAAGTGGGATTATATTAATTTTGACAAATCTCGCTTTCAGTTGCCTGATTCAAAAACTGGTCAAAAAATAGTCAACTTATCAGAGCAAGCTATTAAAATTTTGAAAAGTACCCCAAAAGTCAAAGGCAACCCTTATGTAATAATTGGCAGAGAAGACGGCAACAGGTTAATTAACCTTCAAAAACCTTGGACGCGGATTAGAAAAAGAGCCAACATAACAGATGTTAGGCTTCATGATTTAAGGCATACATTTGCTTCTGTAGCAATTGGAAATGGAGTTTCTTTAGAGGTAATAGGAGCACTTTTAGGGCATCGCTCAATTGAAACTACAGCTCGATACGCCCATCTTCAAGATGAGTTAATTAACAAAGCGACCAACAAAATTGGAAACAGTATTGTTAAAAATGAAGAAAATTAGTAAAACAACCTTTTCTTTAAGCATTTGAATTATAAGCGAATTTGGTGGGAACGAGACGATTCGAACGTCCGACCTAGTGATTAGGAATCACTTGCTCTATCCTGCTGAGCTACGTCCCCTTAGTCCCCAATTAGCCAGCCCCTTCTAGCATATTCAAACAAAATTTCTAG
>DQGZ01000175.1:0-4058 GCA_003531345.1 Alphaproteobacteria bacterium
TGATTATTTTTCAAAAGAAATTTGGTTAAACCCATTAACAATTCAATTAAGCGAAAAAAATTTTAATAAATTTGCCTGTGATTATATAAAAACATTGAGAGATACAACATTCCGTGATGGCAAACAATCTAACTTTGACCACGCAGTTTGTCAGATAGCAAACGCTCTAGGTATCGAAAGATATGCCGAATTAGGTGCAGAACTGATGTTTGAATATGGGATTATCCTTCCATCTCCAGAATTAAAAGGTGGGGGCTCAGAACTAAGACCTGGAGGGCTTTTTGGAGAAAACACTTTTGATAATGCACAAGAATATAATAATTATTTAAAAAATGCAGCCGCTAATTATCTAGAAAAAAAAGGTGGTGGTGATATAAGAAAAGGGTTACTTCAAGTTGATGAAAAAATACTTGAACAGCTTGGATTTGATAAAGATTTGGTGGATTCATACAGACCTAATAAAGACCTGAATTTAGATAAATACGCCCCTAAAGATAAAAGATGGATAGGCAGATTTGCAAAAAGATATTTTGATGGGGATTTAGAACAGGGTAAGCAGCTATTATTTAAAACCTACCAGGTTGCTAAAGAAAAATATAATGGAAATTTTGAACAAGCTCTTGAGGAGATTAAATCATCTGACATAGACAAAGACCCTAAAAAAGACATAATCTTTTTAAAAGATTATGTCTATGATGTAGTAGGTGACATAGGCTATTCTGCCCTGCAAAGGGGTAATGCTGGGTTTGCATATGGCAGCCCAAACCCACTTGATCAATTAAGGCAACTTTCATGGTACAGAAATAATGGGCTTACCTACCCAAGTACCTTCCAGATGAACAATTTTGATGGCGCAATGGAAATTGCCCCAGCGCTTACCGCAGCGTTAAATGATGGTGACAGAGAGGCAGCAGAAAGATATATTAGAAGTTTTAAATATAAAAATGCCACTGATGAACAAATAAAACAAACATTGGATGATGTATTCAAAGGCAGAACCAAAGGAGATAACCAAGGAATATTCATGAATGTTGAAATGAATGTTTCAATATTAAAACTTAAGGGAAAATCTGATGAAGAACTTGCAGAAATATGGGCAAAAGAAGCAATAAACCAGATAAAGATACATAGACAATATCTGGGAGAACAATGTGATGCGGCTGGCAAAGTTACATCACTAAAGTTTAAGGATTTTTCTGGTATAATGAGTACTGAACTTGCAGGTAAAGTTCTAGAAAAACTTGCTGAGAAAGCAAAAAAAGATGCGGAACTAAAAACATTGATAGATGATGGCAAGGTTCATTTCCACTTGCACTGCCAAAGCAGACCAACAGAAGTTCATATTTTTGGTGAGAAAGTTGTAAAGCAAAGGCAGGATGACGCACATGTTAATTTTATAGCAACAGCTAAAAAGTTAGGGCTTAGTTCATCAGTGGATACCAGCCTTTCAGCTTACTCCGATGGTTTTAGCCACCCTAATGCTATAAATTTGATAAAAAATGCGGCGGCTCGTTTTTTTGGTAAAGATTTAGAGGATGAAAAATTAAATGAAATATTTGAAAACAACCCAATAATAAAATCATATAGGGCTTGTGAGAATTATATTGGTCATGCGTGCCATCATGCAACTTCGGTTGCCCCTTACACGCAAGAGGGAATGGACAAATGGAATAATGACCCACTTGTATTCGGAATTGCTGGCGGCGGTAAAGCAAATTTTTTAATGAAACTAAAAGACTTAGGCTATGAACCAATAGCAAAAAAATTCCAGTTGGCTTTATATACACTGGAAGGAAAAGAGAGCGTTATAACTAATCTGGCAAATGACATTAATCAATCGCTACCAGATGATAAGAAAATTAACTTTGCAAACCCAGGGAATAATTTGCGTTCTGACTATCACCTTGAATCTTTAATGTATATATTAAATTATAATCAATCATCAGATAACGTAATTCCCCCAAGTTCAAAATCAGAAAAACAAAATTGCCTTGATGGCGCAATGAAGGCTTTTGGACTAAGTGAAGAGCAAGTAATAGAACTTGCAGAAAAATATAGAAATGACACTATTAAAAATGAGCATTGTATAAGAAAATTTCAGGAATTAGCACTTAGCATCAATGATGAGGTGCTTTATTTATCAGGCTCATTTGGGCTGGTTACTCCGGGTTCATTCAAACACTCAGAAGTTGATGCCAGATTAGGCAGATTTTTGGCAGAAAATAACCCAATGGCACTTGTTGAGAATGCGCTTGAAGGCTTTTTCACGAAGGACACGAGTAATCCTAAAAGAAGTATATTTGATGTGCCAGCGGAAGAACTTGCATTGCTTGCGCTAAAAGGGATGAAATTCAGCCAATTTCCAGGTTATCAAAATACAGCAAAACTTGGTGAAGGTGTAAGAGATGGCTACCCTAAATTTATGCTTGGTGAGTTTGGTGATTTGCCAGGGAAAAAATATGAATTAGATGAAACAGGTGAACCAGTAAGTAATGCCTTCCGTGTGCATCAGGTAACTACAATGCCGTTATATAAAGCACTACTTAAGCGTGTACCAAATTCACTAAATGACTTTAAAGACATTGACTTTGAAAATCTTGGGTCTGTATATGATAAATTAAAAGAAGACCCTAATTTTTTACAAAATTTCTTTGATACGATAGGTAAGGTGTCTAAAGTTGCTGATAATTTAAAAGACCCAGCAACTGATAAAGCTGTAGATGTTAGAAGTGAAATAGAAGAAATTAGGGCAGTTTTATTTGAAAGTAACATTCGCTTTGAGGAGCCAAGCCATGAAAAAGCTCTTGCAGCACTTAAGCAAGCACGTGATCAAAAACTGATTACAAAAAAGCAATATAATCAAGCTACTAATGATAATAACTATTTAGGTGATACTTTATATCAAAAAGCCCTTCTTGACCCAACGGTTTTTGTTAAAGAGCTGGAAATTGCAGCCGATGTTTCAAAAATGCATAAATCTTCTATTTTGAAACTTGTTGTGGAGGGAATGGATAGGAAAATTAAACTGGCAGCTGGTAACAACGCTTCAATACAACACTTAATTGCAAAAGATATATTAACAATCCAAAACTCAACAAATGAAAGTATTTCACCTACTACTATAAGGGCTATAGCAAATATAGAGAAAATACTAAATGCCGTTGAAAATTATACGGATAAAATCTTTGGTAAAAATGCACCTGCAGAACTTGTTGAAAGAGGTTTAGAAAGAATCAAAAAAGGGTTATTTGAATATGCCTGCAAAACTACGGAAAGAGAAATAGATATAACCTACGAGGAAGCGAAGAATTTTATAGACAAGGCGTTACCACACAAAAAGGATAGAGGTTCACAAGTCAGTAACCCTAACCCTAATATAACAATAAAAACTGGAGCAGAAGCATGGCAAGGCAGTTTTGCAAAAAGTTTTCGCAGCAGCTAGTCTTTCTCCTTCTCCTCACCCTTTCCTGATTCTATCTCCCTCTGGCGTTTCAGTTCTTCACGGTGGGACTTGATGCGCTTAATGTCGTCTTCAGTGGTGAAGGTCATTCCTTCAAGAATATGCAGCAGCTCACTATCTGCATTTAGAATATCATGCGCCAGTTTGTCCGTGCGTAAATTATTTTTTACTTTCTGCTCGCCTTCATTAACATCTGCCATTATGGCTTCAAGCTGAGTATTAGCACCTTTGGCGTTGGGGTCATATTTTATGTGGTTTGTTTCATCAAGTTTTTCCGCCTGCCATTTCTCTATGCGCTTTTTTTCCTCTGGCGCTTTGTTGATTATGTTCTTTATTTTTTCGTTCACGAAATGTAATAAAAGTAATTGATGTAATAAATGTAATATAAGTTTTTAAAAAAATTACAAATTAATCTCCCCTGCCTGCGGGGGATATAGAATTTCTTAGTGAATTGATGTGAGCTTAGAAATTCTTGAGGGGGTGTTTTGTTTGAGATGTTAGATAATAGACGTTAGAAGTTAGACCATATAATAAAAAACTAACATCTGACATCTAACTTCTAATATCTTTAAGCGAGCAACCCCCCCCCCCCCCCCCC
>DQGZ01000175.1:4295-4635 GCA_003531345.1 Alphaproteobacteria bacterium
ACTTCTAATATCTTTAAGCGAGCACCCCCCACCTAACCTCCCCCCGCAGGCAGGGGGAGGAACTTTAAATATATATGCCGCTACCAAAATTTATCCATCTTCGTGTTCACACTTCCTACTCATTGTCGGAAGGGGCGGTGCGCCCTGAAGATGTCTCGAAAATAGCGGTAAAAAATGAAATGCCTGCCGTGGCAGTTTCAGATAGTGGCAATTTGTTCGGATTGCTGGAAATATCATCTGCCTGTTATAAATCTGGTGTGCAGCTTATCCCCGCATGTGAAGTTGAGCTGGTTTCAGACCGTGAAAATTCTAAAAAGAAAGTCTTAGGTAAATTAGTAAT
>DQGZ01000070.1 GCA_003531345.1 Alphaproteobacteria bacterium
TACTGTTTTATTACTTGCATCATGCAACCTTTCGCCTGAGTTTAAAAAACCTGAGATGAAAATTCCGCAGCAGTTTAAAAATTCTGTTAAAAATGACAATGAAGTCATTTCAGAAGGTAGCTGGAAACTGGTTGAGCTTGATGAAAATTCTGAACGTGGTCAGTGGTGGAAAATATTCAATGATGAAAAACTAAACAAGTATCAGGAAATTGCTAAGCAGAATAATAATGAGCTTGCCGCTGCCATTGCACGAGTTGAGCAGGCAAGAGGAAATGTTGACCTGAAGAGGGGGGCATTTTTCCCTACGCTCACCATTGGTGCCAGCCCTTCACGTTTTCAGCAGTCCAATGTTTTTTTAGGCAAAGCACAGAACGCTGACCAGTTTATCAATACCATATATCGTACAGAAGCAGTTGTAAGCTATGAGCCAGACCTATTCGGCAGAATACGCAATAATTATAACATTGCCAATTTCAGCAGGGAGGCTTCTGAGGGTGCGCTAAAAAGTGTTATGCTTGCATTACAGGCAGACGTTGCAACCATGTATTTCAACTTAAGAACAATTGACGAGGAAATATCTCTTATTGAAATTATAGTTGAGCAAAGGGCTCAGGAAGAAAAAATATTTGAAACCAAGTTAAAGCTTGGTGATGTTTCATATCAGGAATATTTGCTTTATAAGGCGGAGCTTGCTTCTTCTAATTCAGAAAAAATATCATTACTGCAAAAAAGAGAAGAGATAGTTAACAATTTTGCTGTTCTGTTAGGGCAGAACCCCAGCTTGCTTGAGCTTGAAAGGTTAAACCTCTCCCATGCCGAAATCCCTCAGATACCTGCTAACCTACCATCAAAGTTGCTTGAAAGAAGGCCAGATATAAATATTGCAGTAAAACAGTTGGAGGCTGCAAATGAAAAAATAGGGCTGGCCAGAACGGCGTTCTTTCCTAATATTTCACTCTCTGCATCTGGCGGGTTTGAAAGTAACCAAATATCTGATATGTTCAAATGGTCTGCCCGCACATGGACATTAGGGCCATTGTTTGGAACGCTTCTTACAGCGCCATTATTTGAAGGTGGAAGAGGTTTCGCTAACCTTGATATTGCAAAGTCAGCCTATAGTGAGGCAGTGGCACATTATAGACAATCAGTTTTAGTTGCATTTAAGGATGTTGAAAATGCTCTTTCAGCTATAAAATACCTTAACCAGCAATCTGATGAGGTGATAACCGCCTATGACGCATCACAAAAATCAGCTGACCTACAAAAACTCAAATTTGAAAATGGCAGCGCCAGCCTGCCTGAATATCTTTTTGTTGAGAGAAACCGCCTTGAAGCACTTCGTGCATTCAACCAGATAAGGGGTGCAAAATTTATTGCGGCAATTTCTCTTATAAGGGCGCTTGGAGGTGGGTTTAATGTTGTTGCGTCTGCCCCTGTAAACACCCCTGATGATGTTGTTGCGCCAATTATTAAGTAAGTTTAAATGTTAATGTTAGGGAGTAGCAGCTAAATTCCTTCTTTAATTATGCTTCATTTTCTATCCCACTTGCAGAGAAAATTTGGAAATAGTAACCCTATATACACTTAAAACTCAAGCCACAAGAGATGGAGGGATTGTTTGAGGTGAGCTAATCAAGATGGTGCAACCAGAAAATCAGCCTGCACGCACGCACTTTACTGCTTAGGTCATAAGATATTGTGCCTTCGGTATTGCTTGCTGCAAACCCTGCGCCAGAACCTGTTATACAGCCGCTTGCCTGATAACCTGCTACTGAAGAGTTGAACCCTCTTATTGCCACCATGTTCCCAGAACTAGCTTTGCCATCATCAATTTTTTGGTCTATATAAATTGCGGTTTCAGCAGCAAGAGGGCCGTTGTAATCTGATGATTCAAACGGGGCAAGGGAGAGGTAATTTCCAGTTTTATCATAAATAGAGTATCCTGATGCAATTCCACTATACCCGTTTTCTGTATCCCAGTCAGCTGATGTGGAGCATACAAAGAATCTAGTTCCTTTTATTTTGCTAGGTAACACATAACCGCCTGTACTCAGGTTTATTTTCTCATTAAGTAGTTCTGAAGTATTAAGGAGTACGGGTACGTATAAACATTCTCCATCGAAGCCTTCTATATAGCCGTCACCATCACCATTATGCCATGAGTCAAGCCCAGTCCAGTAAGTGGTGGCGTTTGCCATATCACCTGGCAGAGCATTATATTGCTGCTTGAAGGATGACATGGCGTTATTATATTTCTGGAATTCTTTTACCACCTTTTGCCTTTCTGCGTTATTCAAAAGGTTTTGTCCCGCTAAAATACCCCCGATTATCAACCCCACTATTATAATAACGATAGCAAGCTCAACTAATGTAAAACCTTTTTTCATAGATGCTGTTCTAAAATTATTCTGATTAATAGCCAATTAATTTTTAAATTTTTCTCTGGTTGATATGTTAAGCTGAGATATTCTGCTAGAGGATTTATAGTAATTAATAAAATCCCTCATTTCAGATAATTTTATCTTACCTTCAAATATTGCATCATTATTCTTAGGGAATGCTCTGCTATCAAGCACTTCAAGTGCATCAATTGTAAACCTGTCAACCCTTACATCTTTAAAATTTCTGGTAAGTTCACTAAAGGCTTTTTTTATTTCCAGCTCCTCTTTTCCGTCTCGTGGTTCTATCATGCTATAGGCAAGGGCAAGCTTCACAACGTCTTTTTTTATAGCACTTGAAAGCTGGCTAACGGGGGTGTTGGCATAAGTTTTAAGTTTTGGTGCAATTATCGCAACTACACTGCGCCATGATTTTTGTGGCAGGAAGCTATAGTCTTTCAGAAAATCCTGTGTTTCATCAAGCTGAAGGCTTTGCTCAAACTGGTTGTAATCAAGGGGAACTCTTGGTTTTGTTAAGTAGCTAAAAACGAATTCATCATCTTTCCTGTCAATTCTTTTGATGAATTTATTATATAAATTATCAAGGCTTTGCGCCATGTTCTGTGCGCTGTAAGCAACTGCAAGCCGCATCATATCCTTCATCTCAGCTTTACTTAAATTCTTAGGGGCGGAATCTTCCCATTCGGGTATTTTTATATTCTCCATAATACGGATAAGACCAAACCAGTTTTCCCGTTTCCAGAATACTTCAGCCCGCACTTCGTCTGCTTCTTTGCTTGCATCCCCTTTTAAAAGTTCCAGTGCTTCCTCGGTGTTATTCTGCTTCGCCAGTATAATAGCTTTTGTATATTTGAATTTCCGTTCGATCTCACTTGAGATTTTTTCACCCTTTATCCGTTCCAGAATTTCCAGTGCTCTATCAAGGTTTCTATTATTGATAAGCGTGTCTGAAAGCCATAATATAAGCCCTGCCTTATCATCACCTTTTGACCTGAACTTTATTTGGTGATCAATTATTTTTATCGCCTCATCAACCATGTCAGTATCTGCAAAGAACTCAGAAACCTTTCTTGTTATCCTGTCACCAACTTCACCCACGGGGGTTAAGTCTCTGAATTTGAAATAGACCTTTAAAGCTTCCAGCGGTGCTAAACTATATGCTATTCCTTCATCAAAAAGTTTAACGAATACATCCTTCATTCTTCCCAATACAAATATACTTTCTGGGGTGTCTGTGAAATTAGCAGAAATTACTTTCCATGCATCAAGCGCTTTTTCATAATCCTGAGCCTGTGCATAAAGTTTGCCAACATAATCAAGAACATCAATCTCAAAAAAATCATCTCGCCATATAACCTGCGCTTTCATCATATTTTCAATAGCTTTTTCCATTGATATTTCGCCCTGCTCAAAGGTAAGTTTTGTTTTGTGGAATAAGCCGTAGGCTCTGAATTTTCTGCTGTGTTTATCTGCGGCAAGTTCTTGATAGATTTCCTTGGCTTTATCAAAATCCTTTTCTATCTCAGATCGGAAGACTTCAACTAATTTATAAGGCTTTTTAAGAGTTTTTGGAACACCCTTATAAGTAGCCACTTCCATCAGGTTTATAACCTCATCATATTTTTTGTCGGCAATAAGCTCTTTTATAAACAGCAGGGTCAGCTCCAGCCTGAGTTGTTTAGGGTAACGCTGCATAAACTTGTCAAAACTTGAGACAAAATCTACCTCTATGTCAACTTTATCCTTTAGTTTGTTCTCATTGTTGTCACTCAGCTTGCTTAAATATTGCCATAGTTTTAGCTCATTGAAGTAAACATTACTGGTAGACTGATCAGCAAGTTCAGTGAATAATTCATAAGCATTATCATATTTTTTGGTCAGGTATAATGACGCTGCAAGAACCGCCTTGGCATCATAGCTTTTTTTATATTTAGGGTTGCTGATAAATATATCTTTTATAGAGCCAGCCGCTTCAGCATATAGTCCTTTGCTGAATAAATATTTACCAAGCTCAAATTTTAAATCCGCTTTTTTTTCAATGTCATCTTCAGCTATTATCTTATTTAGCATTTCAAAGGTTTTTTCCTGAAAGTTTATTTCAGGCTCTTCCAGCTTCACTTCTTCCTGTTCAAGAGCTTTCGTCTTTTTTTGAGGGATATTGGCTTTCTCCAGTGAGGCCAAGTATTTTAGATTTCTGGTGAAGGGGAAAAGTGATTTTTCTGGGAATACCCCAGCAGACCTTGACCTTGAAGCAGAGCCCGCCACATCACTTGTGCCAGTGCTTAGAACTTCGTCTGATAATTGTATATTGGGCAGTTTTGTTATTGATAAAATATCGCTGTCCTTCTGGTTGTAAGAAAGGAAGTCAGACTTCTCTTCAATAAGCAGTCCTTGTAAACTTGGTTTTATGGTTATGTCAACAAGGCTACGGTTCATATTATTACCAAAGCCATTTTCAGTTGAGGTAAAGACCTTATAGGTAACGCCTGTAGTTTTGCTGGTGGTTATTATAGGTTTTGAAAATTGCTTGCTTTTAAACACAATTTTTTTCTCACCTTGATTGTTTTCAAAGCTGGTTTTTATCTGATTTACACTGAAACTTTTATCATAACTGTTCTTGGTTATTTCAAAAACCCAACCCTGCTTATTCTTATAGAACAATGTTCCTGACTTAGTGCTGTTTACCAGAACTTCAATATTGGTGTATTCTGGTTTTTCTTCGTTGCTTTTGCGGGTTTTTATATTTTTAAAAAAACTATTATCAGGGAAGTTAAAATTCTGGATAAGTTTCTTTTTGTCAAAAAATATTTGAACAATATGGTCCTCCTTATAGACTGCTGCGCCTAGTTTGTCGGACTCATCTATTGGAAATATAATCAGTGCGTTATTTTCCGTTATTATTATTTCTGGTATAATTTCATTCTCGCCCTTGGTTTTTTCAATTTCAAAAACGCTATATTCCCTAGGGTCATATAAATATGGCCCTACAAAATCCGCATCGAAAAGAGATATCTGCTCTATCCTTGGCGGGCCAATATATTCTTTGGGGTAGGTGACTATTTTCATTCTGCTTCCGTCACTCTTAAGCTGTGCAACTGGCTCAGTGCCAAGTATTGGTGTCATGAATACATAATTTTTCTTATAGGCTTTTTTTGCAAGGTATAGGTCAAAACCAAAATTATTTCCGTCAGAGATAAATTTTTTAACCTTGGATATTTTATTCTTGAAATATAATGTAAGCTGTTTTGATTTTTCTGAAACACCAACTGACTTAAGTTCATCAAGCTGGTTTACCAGTGAGAAGAAATCAATGTCATTAGGTCTTTCAAAGTCAAGGAACAGAGCATTGCCATCAACTTTAACGGTAACATCATTCTTTTTCTCTGAATTGAAGTTGAACCTTAAATAGTTCTTTATCCGAAATAACTCAGGTTTTATTTTAACTATCTCATTGGGGTCAAACTTTTCTTCTACTATCTCTTTTTTATCCAGAGGTTTTTGTTCTAAAGTTTTTTCAGGTGAAACTATTTTAGCATTAGCAGGGGGCAGGGGGCCAAATATCTCCTCTTCAGCAGGTGCTTTATCAGTAATTTTTTTTTCAGGAGGAAGAGGGCCAAAAAACTCAGCTATTTTTTTATTATCTTCAATTTGTTTTTCCTGTGCAACACCAGTAGCAGCATGGCATAGCAGCAATAAAATTATAACCAGGCTTTTATATAAACTCTTCATTAGCGTAAATTTTTACAGATATATACTCTTTATTCTTTAGTGTATCTTGCTTTTCTGGAAGAAAAACCTCTTCATTTAATTTTATCAGCACATTCTTATATAGCCCTTTTAGCTGAAAAAAATCTATTACTTTTTTTGAATTTTTTAGTGCATCCGCCTGAGAGTAATATCCCAGTTCAATTTCAATTTGATTTTTCTTTTTTTCAAGCAAAAA
>DQGZ01000152.1 GCA_003531345.1 Alphaproteobacteria bacterium
AGCACCTTTTTCATGCCCGAATAATACACTCTCAACCAAGTTTTCAGGTATGGCAGAGCAGTTCACGGAGATGAAAGGTTTATTCGCCCTTGATGATGAGCAATGTATAGCCCGCGCAAACATTTCTTTGCCAACACCGCTTTCACCAGAAATAAAAACAGGTATATTAGATAAAGCAGCTTTTTTTGCCTGATTGATGGATTTTTGCAATATTGAGCTTTTGCCGATAATGTCATCAAAAGAGTAAAGATTTTTACTGTGCTGGTGGAGTTTTTTCACCTCACGCACCAAGCCAGAGCGCAGGCGCACATTCTCAATACATATTTTTATTCGCTCAAAGCCGTCCTGTTTTTCAATGAAGTCAACTGCGCCAAGTTTTAATGCTTCAACCGCTTTTTTTACATCACCATAAGCGGTGTTTATAATAATGGGTAATTCAGGGCGTTGCGGGCAAATCGCCCTTAGCACATCAAGCCCGTCAATTTCTGGCATGGAAAGGTCAAGTATGACCATATTTATTTTATTCCCTTCTTCAGAGGTTATAAGTTCGATCGCTTCAGCCCCAGAATTTATGGTTTGTACATTGTAACTTAACATTTTTTCCAGTGCTAACTGAATTGTTTTGCACTGAAACTGATCATCATCTACTACGAGTACGTTATAGTACATTATAAATAATTATTTGAGTTTTCAACGTAGGGTTAACTTTTTAAATGCAAAAATACAACCTCAGGTTTACTATAATTAAATATTGTGTGAAATGTCTAGGAAAAAAACACTATAAGTACTAACACAACCCCCGATTGTAATATTTTAGCAACTATTACAAGCCTCCCCTGATAGGACTATACCATAAAAATAATGGTAAATCATTAAATTTTATTAATAATTAGGCATTCAAGAATATCCTGCTCCATTTTATATTCCCCAGCAAGCTCGCATTTGTTTGTTTCTGTGCCTATAGAGAGTAAGCTGCCTTTTTTGGGGTATCCATCATCTATCATTAGGTCAAGGTTGTAGGCTTGCTCTGGCGTTAGAGCAGGGCTTAAGGGCAACCCTTTCGTGCTGCTATTATGTGCAAAGCCAATTACATTAGCGGAATATTCTTCCATATAACCTATAAAGAACACTGAATTTTCAATATTGCCTCTGGGGGCATTTTGCCTTGAGATTATTATGCCATCTTTTCCATCAGACCACTTACCAGACATTTTGTCGGTTTCATCAGGCATTAATTTTGCCAGTTGTAAATGTTGCCATGCAAGTATGGTTTCATTATTTGTACTATCTATCTTTTTATCAAGATTGCCATTATCCGTAACTTCCTTCCAGTAGAAGGTTGCATTGCTCAGGTCTCCTGGTAGGCCAGAGTAAATATTATTGAATGAAAGGGTGGAATATTTAAATTGCTGCATTTTAGAAGCAATTTCACGAATTTTAAGCTCGCTATTCACATTCTTAATAACAATTACCCCCAAAACAATTAACGATATAAGAACAATAAGTGATATTGTTTTTACAATGGTTGGTTTTGCAAACTCCCTTATGTCTCTGATTATGTCTTCTGTGCTCATTTTCTTTTCTTTTTTGCTGTTCTTGCCGCTTTTTCATCTAACCCTGAAATGCCAAGCCTTTTTTCTAATTCCTGTGCAACCTCAGAAAATTTTATTTTATTATAGGATAGCAATACAAGTAAATGAAAAATAAGGTCCGCTGCTTCACTGACCTGTCTTTTTTTAGTTTCCTTAAGTGCTGCTATAAGTGTTTCGGTTGCTTCTTCGCATACTTTTCTGCCGATTTTTTCACTTCCGCCAGCAAACAAACTTGCAACATACGAGGTTGCAACTGGTGCGCTTTTGCGCTTGGCTATAAGTTTCTCAATATCTGTTATTATCTTTTCCATTTCCAAGGGGTTGGGGGTTCGGGGGGGGAGATTAGAGGTTATAAATTAATTCCCCAATCTCCAATCCCTAATCTCCAATCTATTATATCCTCACCTCAAGTCCTCTTTCTCTCATATTTTCCTTCACTTGTGAAATTTTTATTTCACCAAAGTGGAAAACGGACGCAGCAAGTAGTCCAGTAGCGCCACCTTTTACCACACCATCTGCAAAATCCTCTAATTTTCCAACCCCGCCAGAAGCAATCACAGGTATATTAACATTACTTGAAATAAGTTTAGTTAACAGGTTATCAAAGCCCACTCTTGTACCATCCCTGTCCATTGAGGTTAGCAATATTTCTCCAGCGCCATATTTCTCCATTTTTTTTGCCCAATCAAGTGCGTCAATGCCAGTTTCATTTCTGCCGCCATGAGTATATATTTCATACCTTTCACGCTCATGGTTGAATTTTGCATCAATTGCTACGACAATACATTGATTGCCAAATTTTTTTGCCGCTTCACGTACAAATTCTGGGTTGCTTATTGCCGCTGAATTAATTGAAACCTTATCAGCTCCAGAGTTCAGCAGTTTAGATATATTGTCTAAATTCCGTATGCCACCACCAACCGTAAGTGGCATAAAGCAATGTGCGGCAACTTCCTCAACCACGTGATAGATATTATCACGGTTTTCATGTGATGCGGTGATGTCAAGAAAGCATAATTCATCAGCGCCTTGGGCTTCATAGGCTTTTGCCTGCTCTACAGGGTCGCCAGCATCAACCAGATTAATGAAGTTAACACCTTTTACCACACGCCCATCTTTAACATCTAAGCAGGGAATTATTCTTACTTTAAGCATAAATTAAATATCCAAATTTTTTGCATTATATTACATAAAATTATGGGGTCTAGGCCAATTATATTATTTGACACAACAAAACCACTAATCGATACCAGTTATTAGGGGAAGGGGTGGAAATTATATCTAAAAATATAGGTCGTAATCAAATTATCAAATTTTATACCAAAGAGTGTATCTTTTTATTATTTGTAGATGCGTATTAGAAATAAAATTTTCATTTGTGCATTAACCTAAGCAAAACATATAAATAATTTTTCCACAAATCCTAGATTCACCGCCTCTAATAGCCCCCCTAATTACCGCATAATGAATATTATGGAAAATAAATGGCGATATAAGACTAGGTAAGGCTTTACTGCTATCAATTAGAGCTTTATAACCATCATCAAACATTATATTAGTATCCCTAAAATGCATTAATATAATTAAGCTAACAAATGTTAAAACTGCCATCACTAAAATGCCCTCAGTGTAAAAATGCAAATATGTTTGCAAGCTATTTCAAACTAAAGCTGCGAGATAAATGTCCATCCTGCGGCCTTGAAATTGGAAATTTTGACGTTGCTGATGGCCCAGCCTATTTCGGGATATTTATCGTGAGTTTTCTTGTGCCTATACTTGCAATAATTGTTGAGGTTAATTTTAGCCCCGCCCTTTGGGGGCATGCTTTATTATGGGTACCTGCTATAATATTATTTTCCTATATTGTTTTGATATACTCCAAGGCAATGTTCGTTAATATTGAATACAGGCTCAGCAATAAATAATTTGATTTTTTTAACGATTTATTAACAATAGTGCTGTATACATCATAAAAAAGCATTTTAGTGGAGGTTTTGATGAGCAATAATAAAACAGCATTAGTTATTATTAGGCATGCTAACCCATTTGGAGGTGGTCCAGATACTGGAATTACAGAACAGGGTACTATGCAAACCGCTTTAGATGCTGGATATATTACAGGGGGGGCTGCAACTCTTCATCCTTCTAATATGGTTATAAGAAATATTGCTGGTACTTTGAATCAAATTTTGGGTAATGAAGTTAGGGGTAATGAAGTTAGTAAGCCGAAAGTTAATTTCATAATATCTTCAAATCTTGTTAGAACTCAGCAAACGGTAGATAAACTTATTGAGTATATGGGTGTTTCTGTAAAAAAATCATATCGTTCAAGGAATCTTACAGAAGATGGCGTAGGTAGAGATTTCGGGGGTGATTTTAGGAAAGCAGCAGAACATACTGAAGATCAATTAAATATTGTTGTAATAACTGGACATCATAATACACCCTTTAGTTTTATTAATGGTTTAAATACAAATGATACCCCTAATATTGAGCTAGATGGTAGATCTTCTTTAATGAACCCGAAAGGATCTATACCTGAAGGGGCAGGCTTTGTTTTAGTTTTTAATACTAATATTGATAAAGGATCAGTTATTAGGTTTGTAGAAAATGTTGCTGCAGGCGCTAAACCTGATTTTGGTATAGTTGAATCAGTGTTGTCAGTTAATCCTATGGATATAATGCAAACATCTTTGGAGAGGGTAACTGAAATTGCAAATTTAATAAGTGGCTTTACTGGCACCTATTTAAATAAATCTTCGCTGAGCTACATTGAACATCCCGGATCAGGTGAAGGTTTATTTTATAATTATGGCTTTAGTCGTAACAGTATTAATGATCTACTTGCACTTGACAGTTTTGCAACCAACGATCAAGCTGCAGGGCATCTTCAGGTGAGGGCTCATCTGACGCTTATGTCAGAAATATTTAACTTTATATCAAATGATGAAAAACTAAATTCATTAAAAACGTTAGAATTGAATGGAGTTAGTTTTACTAACTATCTTGCAGGTTTGGGTATAGAAGAGGAAAAATTTAATCAAATGGTACGTAGTATAAAAGATAACAGTTCCTTTATAGAAAATTCTTTTGGTATACTTAAAATTCCAGAATTCAAATCTAAATTTAACTCATTTTCAGATGATCTTGTTTTAATAGCAAAAGAGTATGCGTTATACAAAAACACCCCTTGTTCAAAAGAAGCTTTAGAAATAGTAGGTAGTAGATTTAGTAAATTTTTTCCCGATATTAGTGCGGTGGAAAAAACAGATTATCAAACAGCTGAAGATGTTTTTGTGAGCATGCTATTAGAACTATCTGATGAAAACAAGAGAAATATCTTTAAGGAAAACTTAGGAGAAGATAACAAAACCAAACTAGATAATATAATAAGTTTTTTTAAGAAAAATGATATTTCTGGAGAGTATCATCACTTCATGAAAGATCCACAAAAACAGCTCTCAAAAATTCCTGCTGATATATTTCTATCTGATTATACGTTATCAGGCCTTGGGCTTACAATGGAAGCATTAGATATTAAAGTACATCCAAAACTGTTACAGTTATTTCTTACAAATGATGAAGGTGGATTTCAAGAAAAACAAAGAAACATCCATACGTTTTTATCTGGTCTTGAAAATGCTCAGGAAAGAGATGAGGCACTTTTAGGTTTACATAATTTGAAAAATGTTATGGTGGCTTCACAAGCTTTGGTTGGTGATCAAGTTAGACTACTCCATGATGTTCCGCTTAATTTAGAAAATCTCCCAGAGGATAAAGTTAAAAAGTTACTGAGTCTCGAAGGTGAAGATGCAGATGAAAAATTTTCAAAAATAAAAGAAGCTGGGTTTTCTAAAGCAGCTTTGAAAACACATTCTTGGAGTGATTCATTTGATGTGGGACGTTATATAACAAAATTCACTAGAGATAATAAAGATTTATTTTACGTGAACACTTTTCAGTTTTGTTTAAGAATACTTCCAGAACAATTTATAAAAAGCAATTTGATTACAAGTAAGGAACAATTCTCAGAATGTTTAAATGACATTTTAAAAGCTCTTGGCGTTTTTAATGAAAATCT
>DQGZ01000084.1 GCA_003531345.1 Alphaproteobacteria bacterium
ATTTCGCAATTATTGAACCTTGAACCAGAAGAAAAATTCACCAAGCTTCTGGAGAAAAATAAAGAGCGGGTACAAAAAATATTTGCAAAATCCTTTAAATTTTATTCTAGCTAAGTATACTAGTTAGAATTACTAGGAGTTTCAAAATAAAACAGAATTGAAATTATGTCAGAATCAATGGAAAATACTAAACCAGTTGAACTTACTGAAGGTAAATTTGCACCTGATTTTGTTCTGGACACTGATGGCTCAGGCACTTTTACCCTTTCTTCATTCCGTGGTAATAAAAATGTCGTTCTATATTTTTACCCTAAAGATGATACTCCAGGCTGCACTATTGAGGCAAAAGACTTTGCTGATAACCAAAAAAATTTTGATAAGGCAGGCACGGTGATTATCGGTGTATCAAAAGATGATATTAAAAGTCATAACAAATTCAAAGAAAAATACTGCCTGCCATTTACCTTGGGTTCTGATGCAAACTCCACGGTTTGTGAAGCTTATGGTGTGTGGGTTGAAAAGAATATGTATGGTAAAAAATATATGGGCGTTCAGCGTGATACTTTTTTAATTGATAAAACAGGTAAAATACGCAAGATCTGGCGCAAAGTAAAAGTTGAGGGGCATGTTAATGAAGTTCTCTCTGCTGCCAAAAATTTATGAAATACCTGATAGTTTTTTTTGCGTTGGCTTTCCCCATCTCTGCTTACTCAGCGGAATCACCAAAGAAGTTTGATACTTCAACTGAAGTCGATGATAAATGGATATTTTCTGCCACTTGGGAAAATGACTATTTCGCAGACAGTGATGATAATTATACAAATGGTATGCGCTTTTCGTGGCTTTCACCCGAAACAAATACTCCTAACTGGCTGGAAAACCTTGCTAATAAAACTCCGTTCTTTCACTTGAATGGTATTAAAAGGCTTGCATATTCTATTGGGCAAGACATGTACACTCCTTCCAATATATTCGCCACCAACTTAATTACCAATGACAGACCTTATGCTGGTTGGCTTTATGCCAGCAGCGGCTTGGTTTCAAGTACAGAAACAGAGCTTGAAAGGCTGGAGCTTACTTTGGGTATGGTAGGTCCTTCATCAAAAGCATATGAAACACAAAAAACCATTCATGACTGGAAGGATATTGAAGTTCCCCATGGTTGGAGTAACCAGCTGGAAGATGAGGCTGGTTTTATATTGGCATATGAAAAAGCATGGAAAAAATATGCTGATTTCGGCTTCTGGGGGCTGGGGTTAGATGCTACCCCTAAAATGGGCATAGCATTAGGTAATATTCACACCTATGCTTCAACAGGCTTTACTCTGAGAATAGGGCGTGACCTACCATCTGACTTCGGTCCACCTAAGATAAGGCCGCGCTTGCCAGGAAGTGAATATTTCATCGTAAAAAGAAAGGTTGGTTATTATTTATTCGCAGATTTTGAGGGCAGGGCAGTTGCTAGGAACATATTTTTAGACGGCAATACATTTGAAGAAAGCCACCATGTTGATAAAGAACCATTAGTGGGTGACCTACAGTTTGGCGTTGCGCTGACCTATAAAGACTATCGTTTAGCATATACACATATATATAGAACCCGTGAATTTGAAGGGCAGAATGGCAGCTTTGAACCTTTTGGTGCAATTACTTTTTCGGTAAGATATTAATTTACACAATTTTAAAAAATCATTATTAACTTAGTCCTTAAAAAAAATAAGCACAACTTTGCAAAAACAGAAAGTAATAATAATTGGTTCAGGAATTGCAGGGTTATATGCAGCACTGAGCATTGAAAAATTTGATGTGCTGATAGTAAGCAATGAGTCTGGTGGTAAATCAGGCAGCAGTTATTATGCTCAGGGCGGTATAGCTGCTGCAATAGCTGAGGATGATGACTTTGAAACCCACGTACAGGACACCATAAAGGCGGGTGCAGGCTTGGTTGATTATGAGGTTGCAAAACAGATAATTCTGGCAGGAACAGAAAGGGTTCACCATTTAGCCGAGCTAGGGGTTAATTTTAAACGTGATGAAAAAGGCAATTTTAATTTTGGTAGGGAAGCGGCGCATAGCAAAAACCGTATATTACATATAAACGGAGATGCTTCAGGTAAGGAAATTATGAATGTTCTTAATGCCAGAGTGTCAGAGAAAAAGAACATACAAACCAGATATACTTGTGAAGCGTTGGAAATTTCAGTGTATGGAAGCAATGTTAACGGAATATGGATAAAAAATGAAAAGGGCGAAACGGAGTTTATTTCTGCGAGTAATATAATTTTAGCAACTGGCGGCGTTTCAGCACTTTATTCTAAAACTACCAACCCGCTTTCAATTTATGGCAAAGGCTTGGGACTAGCGGCAAGGGCAGGGGCGGTAATAGCCGATGCTGAATTTGTGCAGTTCCACCCAACAGCGCTTGACTTAGGGGTTGACCCCGTGCCACTGGCAACAGAAGCCTTGCGAGGTGAAGGTGCAATAATAATAAATGAAAAAGGCGAAAGATTTTTAGATAATTACCACCCTGCGGCGGAACTTGCCCCGAGAGATATAGTTTCAAGGGCGGTATTTTCTGAAATATCAAAAGGTAATAAAATATTCCTTGATGCTACAAATTTAAAAAGCGGTAAGGTGAAGGACAAATTTCCTAATGTTTATAATTTATGTAAGCAGAATAACATTGATGCCGACTTGCAGCCAATACCTATTGCGCCAGCAGCGCATTACCATGTTGGCGGTATAGCAACCAACATAAATGGTCGTTCCAGTATCAATGGTCTGTGGGCATGCGGTGAGGTTGCCTGCACAGGCTTTCATGGTGCAAACCGCTTGGCTTCCAATTCGTTATTGGAAAGTATAGTTCTGGCATATAATTCTGCAAAAGATGTTGAACAGAATTTTATTGAGCCAGCCAGCAAGTCAATAACCTCGCAATTTTCTCACAAGAACACAAACGCCATATCAGAGCTTGAAGATCTGCGTAATGTTATGATGGAAAATGTAGGTATAGAAAGAAGTGAGGCATCACTGAAAAAGGCTTTGCACTTCATCAGTGAGTTAATGAAAAGAACTTCCGATAATATTTCTTTTTTGAATGTTCTTACCACAGCTTCTATGATAACTAAAATGGCTTTAGAACGTGAAGAAAGCCGTGGTTGCCACTACCGCTCTGATTATCCTGAAACAAAAGAAGTTTTTAAAAGAAGATGTTTTGAGCCAAAGCAGAAAATATAGCGCCAGCTAGGGAGAGCAGGTATGAAATTATTTTTCATTTTTCTCTCTTACTACATCTAGCCTGATGTGAATAAAAAATCTTATCACAACCATTTGCATTTGTAGTTTAGAGAGTTATAAACTTTCTATATGTCTGAAATTATTACATATATTGAAAAAGTATCAAGCGGGGTTGATCTCACCCGTGAAGAATCTGAGCGTGCATTCCAGATAGTTACTGGCGGTGGTGCAACTCCAGCTCAGATAGCTGGGTTTACCCTAGCGCTTAAAACCAAGGGCGAAACATCTGGTGAAATATCAGGTGCGGTTAATATCATGCGCCATAGAATGCTTAAAATTAATCTGCCAGACAATATAAAAAATAACCTGATAGATTGCTGCGGTACAGGCGGTGATAAAAAGGGAACCCTCAATATATCAACCGCTGCTGCTTTTGTTCTGGCAGCCTGCGGCTTAAATGTTGCCAAGCATGGCAATCGTGCGGTTTCATCACTTGCTGGCTCTTCTGATGTTCTTTTGGCACTGGGTATTAACACTGCAATCACGGCAGAACAGGCAAAGCACTGCATTGAGCAGGTGGGAATAGGCTTCCTGTTTGCGCCAACATTCCACAAGTGCCTTATTGCGCTTGCACCAATTCGTAAGGAGCTGGGGGTTAGAACCATATTCAATATTTTGGGGCCATTATGCAACCCTGCCAGCCCACCACATCAGTTGATAGGCGTTTACTCAAAAGAGCTGGTTTTAAAATTAGCTGATGTTGCTAAGCAGATAGGTTTAAAAGCCGCTATGATAGTTCACGGTGCAGATGGGCTGGACGAAATTTCCGTTTGCAGCAATAGCCATATTGCAGAACTTAAAGTAAATGGCGAGATAGTGGAATATGAAGTAAGCCCGCAGGAGTATGGTTTAAAACTATATGAAGAAAAAGAATTACAAGGTGGTGATGCCAAATATAACGCACAAAAATTGCACGCTTTACTAAAAGGGGAAAGGTCAGGTTATTATGATGCGGTGATCTTAAACTCTGCCTTTGCATTAAAAATTTCTGCTAAAGTAGGCTCGGTTGAAGACGGGTTAAAAAAAGCTGAAGAAGCAATAAGTTCAGGTGCTGCCCTTGAAAAGCTTCGGGCGCTGGTTGAAGTAAGTAATATTGAGCAGATTGACAATATAACAAATTAATGGAACGTCTTTCAAAATTCATTGCCTCTTGCGGTGTTGCCTCACGAAGGGAGGCAGAAAAACTAATAGACAGAGGGCTGGTAAAAGTAAATGGTGTAACAATAAGAGAGCAGGGGGTAAAAATCACTGAGCATGATATTGTGGAGCTGAATGGCAGCAGGCTTAGTAAACAATGTGATGTGAATGTCTGGGTTTTTTATAAGCCAAGGGGTTGCGTTTGTACTAGAAGTGATGAAATGAACCGCCCAACAATCTATGACCATCTGCCCGACGATATGCAGAAACTGCTATATGTTGGCAGGCTTGACCTGAATTCGGAAGGTTTGTTGCTTCTTACTAATAATGGTGCTTTAAAAAGAGAGTATGAGCAGCCAGATAATGGCATGAAACGGGTTTATACCTGTAGGGTGTTTGGTCGTCTGCCAGAAGGTTTCTTCGGAAATTACAGTAAAAACGGCATCAAGGTAATAGAACCAAAATCAGGTGATGAAATTACTTACCATGCAGTAATAGAGCCAGTCAGGGTATCAATTGAATCAAATATACATATCGTGAAATTTACTCTGGAAGAAGGGAAAAACCGTGAAATAAGAAATATATGCAGCCATTTTGGCTTAAAGGTTGCCCGTCTGAAAAGGGTTTCCTATGGTAAATATAACCTAGGTAACATGCAGCCAGGTGAAATAATGAAAGTTTTTATATGAAGTGGTTCTTCATATAATAAAGTGTGTATTTGGAATTAAACTGATATTGTTTTATTTCAATGGGATAGTATATCTTCTAAAAAATATGCATAAAAAGTTGTAAAAAGTGCAAATTTTATGACATCAGAAGGCTCAATGTATATTAGGGATTAACGCTAAAACAAAGCCAATTACTTTATAACTTCTATCCTTAAACCTCACTCCTGATCACCACTGGTTTCCCTACTATAAACGATTGTTTGGCGATTTCCTTCACCGCTTCTTTGATGTCCTTTTCATTCTCATCATGAGTAATGAACACTATATCCGCTTTTCCCTCTTCTGGTGTGTCCTGATATATCTTCTCAATACCGATAGAATGGCGGGAGAATATCTGACTTACTGCTGCAAGCACACCGTCCACATCTTTTACTGTTAACCTAATATAATATTCACCTTCATGTTCATTGATGGTCAGGAAGTCGCCTTGCTTCAAGTTATTTGCATTCACACCGAAAGCGCAAACTTTGCGATTTGCTGCAACATCACAAATGTCAGAAAGCACCGCTGATGCAGTTGGCATTTGTCCTGCCCCTGCCCCTGATAAAAACAGGCTACCTAAAGCATCTGTTTGCAAACGTATTGCACCTGTAACACCACTTATTCTTCCTATATCAGAATTTGCTGATATTAAACATGGGTGAACACGTTGCTCTATTCTGCCATCTGATTTAATGCTGCAAATACCAAGCAGCCTGATATTGAAATTGAAGGTTTGAGCATATTTTATATCGCGCTGGCTTAAACCACGTATGCCTTCAATATATATATTCTCAAAACAGATCGGAAGAGT
>DQGZ01000195.1 GCA_003531345.1 Alphaproteobacteria bacterium
GTTTAAAGAATTCACCAAGATATTCAGGCAATCTGAGCAGAAATTTATAAATCTGCTAAACCAGATCCGTGATAACAGTTTGGATGCGGAAGGTTTTAATCTTATAAATCAGCGTGTTGATAAAGCCAAAGATCAGGAAGATGCGATAATATTGTGCGCAACCAATAACGTTGCTGATTATATAAACCAGCAAAGGTTGGATAAAATAAACAAGCCTGAATATGTGTATATCGCTGAAGCAACCGGTGAGTTTGAACTTGCAAAACAACTGCCTGCACCGTCTGAACTTGTGTTGAAAGAAGGGGCTCAAGTGATGTTTGTAAAAAATGACCTGGATAAAAGATGGGTTAATGGCACTATCGGTAAAGTCAGTAAAATAACTGATGAAGCTTTGTTTGTTACTGTTGAGGATAATGTTTTTGAACTTAAGCAGGAGATGTGGGAAATTATAAAATATGAATATAGCGAAGAAAAAGGCAGAGTAGTTGAAGTCGTAAAAGGTACATTCAAGCAGATACCACTTCAATTAGCCTGGGCTATAACAATTCATAAAAGCCAGAGTAAAACTTTTGATAAAGTTATAGTTGATCTTGGTAGTGGAGCTTTTGCTTCTGGCCAAGCCTATGTTGCATTAAGCCGTTGCAGAACATTTGAAGGGCTAAAACTGAGAAGGCCGCTTAGGCAAAGTGATATAATCTGCGATAAAACTATAGCCAGGTTTTTAAAGGGGTTTTAGGGTGAGTAATTTAACTTAAAATATTAAATTTCACTTTCCTAATACGGAATAGAGAATTATAAGTTAGAGTTAGATTTATACAGGTGTTTTTTGATGAATTTATCATAATTAATATAAAAAATGATAACTAATTATCATGCGAAGTATTATGCCCACGACTTAACTAAAATTGGACCGACATCGCATTCCGATAGGCTTTCTGCATCTCTATTTGATGCTTCTGTAGATCTAAATCCCCACCAAGTTGAGGCTGCTTTATTTGCAATTCGCTCTCCATTATCAAAAGGCGTAATTCTTGCTGATGAGGTTGGTCTTGGTAAAACCATTGAGGCTGGTATTATCTTAAGCCAATTTTGGGCAGAGCATAAAAGAAGGCTACTGGTTATATGCCCTGCATCCCTTCGCAGACAATGGTCAATTGAACTTGAAGAAAAGTTTAATCTAAAAAGTAAAATTCTGGAGAACGATTCGTTCAGAAATATAAGCAGAAAGCAAGAAGGCTCGCCATTCAAATATGATGGAATAATTATTATTTCATACCAATTTGCGAGTAAAATGAAGGACCAACTCTTTAATTGCGGTTGGGATTTAGTGATTATTGATGAAGCTCATAAATTAAGAAATGTTTACAAGCCAGATAATAAGATGGGTAAAAGCATTCAGTGGGCATTTAGTGAATTTAGAAAAGTTTTGCTTACGGCAACCCCTCTTCAAAACTCTTTGATGGAATTATATGGTCTTGCCAGCTTAATTGACGATAGGCTGTTTGGAAGTGCTGATTCTTTTAAGGCTCTCTATGTAAATTCAGAACCAAATTTGAATGAGTTGAAATCAAGGTTAAAGCCATTCGTTCACAGAACTTTAAGAAGACAGGTTTTGGAATATATCCGTTATACAAAGCGCGAAGCAATAACCCAACCTTTCACTCCTTCAAAAGAAGAACAAGAGCTTTATGATTTAGTTTCAGACTTCCTGCTCTTGCATGATACCTACGCAATTCCATGGGCTCAAAGAAAATTGGTGGTCTTAATTGTTCGCAAATTAATGGCTTCATCATCTTACGCTCTGGTTGGAACACTAAAAACAATCAAGCAACGCTTGGAAGACATGAAGCGTAGTGGTGAAGAAAAGGAATTTAGTGTAAGGCAAAACTTGCTTACTGAGAATGATTTGGGTTCTGACTATGAAGAGGAAGAGCCTGAACCAGAGCCAATTAAAACAAAAGCTGGCAAGCCAATTGATATTAAAAAACTTAACTATGAGATTGAGCAGTTAGATAAATTTGAAAAGCTGGCCCGCTCAATCAAGGTTGAATCAAAAGCCAAAGAATTACTCAAAGGGCTTGATATTGGTTTTAACCGTATGAAGGAACTTGGAGCAAAAAAGAAAGCCCTAATTTTTACTGAATCCAGCAGAACTCAACGCTACCTAAAAGATTATCTTTCTGCAAACGGATATGCAGGAAAGATTGTAACTTTTAACGGGCAGAACAATGAAGAGCTTGCTAAAGAAATTTACAAAGAATGGGTAGAGAAAAACTTAAAGACAGGAAGAATAACAGGCACACCTAATGTTGATATGAGAATGGCATTGGTTGATTTCTTCCGTGACCAAGGTGAAATAATGATAGCAACTGAGGCAGCTGCAGAAGGTTTGAACCTTCAGTTTTGCTCTATGTTAGTGAATTATGATTTACCATGGAATCCTCAAAGAGTTGAGCAGCGCATTGGTCGTGTGCATCGTTATGGTCAGCAACATGATGTTGTGGTGATTAACTTCCTTAACCAAACCAACTCAGCAGACCAACGCATTTATGAACTTTTGAAAGAGAAGTTTAAATTGTTTGATGGCGTTTTTGGTGCTTCAGATGAAATTCTTGGTCGCATTGAATCTGGTGTAGATTTTGAAAAACGAATTCTGGATATTTACGAAAACTGCAGAAAGCCAGAAGAGATTGAAGAAGCCTTTAAAAATCTTCAGGAGGAGCTTGAGCAACCAATCCAGCAAAAGCTAACGCAAGCTCGTGAAGCTCTATTTGAGCATTTTGATGAAGATGTTCACCAGAAGCTAAGATTTAGGATGGAATCAGCAGAAAAGCGTCTTGATGATGTAACCAGAATGTTTTGGGAAGTTACAAAATATGTATATGTTAATAAATACTCTAATGACCACCAGAAATATTACTTCAACGATGAAAAACTAATTTTCGGATCAGACAAAGAGTTTATTGAAGCTGGCGCAAGAACAGATGAATCCACCAGAATACCTTTATATTATTATCTTGATACCACAACCAAAGCTCCTGAAGACCCTAAAGAACTTAAAAAAGAGCTGTCCGCTAGAAACAGAATGAAAGGACAGCCACACAGGCTTTCAAGCCTTGAAGGCGAATTGGTAACTAGAAATGCTAAAGAGCTTGAAACACCACCAGCTCATATCGTTTTTAACGCTCATTGCACAGCTGTTAGAATTAGATCGGAAGAGCGTC
>DQGZ01000115.1 GCA_003531345.1 Alphaproteobacteria bacterium
GCGTTGGTAAATCTGGTGGTGGTTAAAACCCACGGCAAATCTATGGTGATTGTTGGTGCAGCACTTAATCACTGGTATCATATGGATATGATATATCGCTCAATCATCAACATGCTTATTATGTGTGGTTGCGTTGGTAAATCTGGTGGTGGTTGGAGTCACTATGTTGGTCAAGAAAAACTTCGCCCGCAAACTGGCTGGGCGCCACTTGCGTTCGCAACAGATTGGAATCGCCCTCCACGCCAACAAAACTCAACTTCATTCTTCTATGCGCACACAGATCAATGGCGTTATGAGAAATTAAGAATGGATGAAATACTTTCTCCACTAGAAGATAATAAAGAGTGGGATAATTTATCGTTTATTGATTGTAATATTCGCTCTGAACGCATGGGCTGGTTGCCTTCTGCGCCGCAGATGAAAACTAACCCTCTACAAATTGGTAAAGATGTTGAAAAATCTGGCAAACAAGCTGGCGAATATGTTGCAAATGCGCTTAAAACAGGTGCATTACAGCTTTCATGTGAAGACCCAGACAACCCTGCAAACTGGCCTAGAAATATGTTCGTATGGCGTTCAAATATTCTTGGCTCTAGCGGTAAAGGGCATGAATATTTCTTAAAACACCTGCTTGGCACAAGCAATGGCGTTCAGGGTGGTGATTTAGGTGAAGAAGGTGAAGAGCTTCCAAAAGAAGCTGTATGGCACAAAAAAGCGCCAGAAGGAAAACTAGATTTACTTGTTACGCTAGATTTCCGTATGTCAACAACCTGTATGTATTCAGATATAGTTCTGCCAACTGCAACTTGGTATGAAAAAGATGATTTGAATACATCTGACATGCACCCATTCATTCACCCACTTTCAACAGCGGTTGATCCAGCTTGGGAATCTCGCTCAGATTGGGAGATATATAAGGGCATTGCTAAGAAATTCTCGGAAGTTTGCGTTGGTCATTTAGGCGTTGAAAAAGATGTGGTGCTAAACCCAATTCAGCACGATACCGCAAATGAACTTGCGCAAGGTATTGATGTAAAAGATTGGAAAAAAGGAGAGTGCGATCCAATTCCAGGCAAAACAATGCCAACTGTTGCGTTGGTTGAAAGGGATTATCCAAATACCTACAAAAAATTTACATCACTTGGGCCATTACTAAATAAACTTGGTAACGGCGGTAAAGGTATTAACTGGAATACAGATAATGAAGTTAAATTCTTGGGTGAGTTAAATTATACCGTAACTGAAGAAGGTATAACAAAAGGCCTACCAAAAATTGAAACTGCAATTGATGCTGCTGAGGTTATCTTAACTTTAGCGCCTGAAACTAATGGTCAGGTTGCGGTTAAATCTTGGGAGGCTTTAAGTAAAGTAACAGGTCGTGAACACGCACATTTAGCAGTTTATAGAGAAGATGAAAAAATCCGCTTCCGTGATATTCAGGCTCAGCCAAGAAAGATTATATCTTCTCCAACTTGGAGCGGTATAGAATCTGAACATGTAAGCTATAATGCTGGCTATACCAATGTTCATGAGCTTATTCCGTGGAGAACATTAACGGGTAGGCAACAGCTTTATCAAGATCATCCTTGGATGAGGGCTTTTGGTGAAGAGCTTTGCGTTTATAAACCGCCTGTAGATTTAAAAACCACTGAAACAATTTCAGAGAAATTTGGTAAAGGTAAAAAGCAAGTTGTTCTTAACTTTATTACACCTCACCAAAAATGGGGTATTCACTCAACTTACTCTGATAACTTACTAATGTTAACGCTTTCTCGTGGTGGGCCGATTGTTTGGATAAGCGAAAAAGACGCTAAAAAAATTGATGTTATCGATAATGATTGGGTTGAAGCATACAATGTAAACGGCGCTTTAACAGCCCGTGCAGTGGTGAGTCAGCGTGTTCCAGAAGGAATGATTATGATGTATCACGCACAGGAAAAAATCATCAATGTTCCGGGTAGTGAAATAACTGGAATGAGAGGTGGCATCCATAATTCGGTAACTCGTGCAGTTCTAAAACCAACTCACATGATTGGCGGATATGCACAGCTTTCTTATGGCTTTAACTATTACGGCACTGTTGGCTGTAACCGTGATGAATTTATCGTTCTTCGCAAAATGCAAAAAGTAGATTGGATGAACGAAGATAATTATGGCGACAAGCTAAATGGCCAGATGCCGCGTTTAGAAAATATATCGAAATAGTGAGGGAATAATATGAAAGTACGCGCACAAATTGGTAAGGTTTTAAACCTTGATAAATGTATCGGTTGCCATACTTGCTCTGTAACCTGCAAAAATGTTTGGACATCACGCCGTGGTGTTGAATATGCATGGTTTAACAATGTGGAAACAAAACCTGGTATTGGCTACCCAAAAGATTGGGAAAACCAAGATAAATGGAAAGGTGGATGGGAACGCAAAAGCAATGGTAAAATTCAACCAAAACAAGGTGGTAAATGGAGAACCTTAGCAAATATATTCGCTAATCCAAACCTACCTTCAATTGATGATTACTATGAGCCATTTACCTTTGATTATGAGCATCTGCACAAATCACCAGAGGCTAAAACAATGCCAACAGCAAGACCAGTTTCAGTTATAACTGGCAAGAAAATGGAGAAGATAGTTGGTGGGCCAAACTGGGAAGAAATTTTAGGTGGTGAATTTGAACATAGAAGCAAAGATAAAAACTTTGATGAAGTTCAAAAAGATATTTACGGGCAGTTTGAAAATACATTTATGATGTATCTTCCTCGTTTGTGCGAACACTGCCTTAACCCTGCCTGCGTTGCTTCTTGCCCAAGTGGTGCAATTTATAAGCGTGAAGAAGATGGTATAGTTTTAATAGATCAAGAGAAATGCCGTGGCTGGAGAATGTGTGTTTCAGCTTGCCCATATAAAAAAATATATTTTAACTGGGAATCTGGCAAATCTGAAAAATGTACTTTCTGCTACCCAAGAATTGAAGCGGGTGAGCCAACTGTTTGTTCTGAAACTTGTGTGGGAAGAATTCGCTATCTTGGCGTACTTCTTTATGATGCTGATAAAATTGAAGCTGCCGCCGCAGTTGAAGATGAGCAAGATTTATACAAAGCGCAGCTTGATATATTTTTAGACCCGAATGACCCAGAAGTTATAAAAGCCGCAAAAGCCGAGGGTATTCCTGATAGCTGGCTTGATGCTGCTAGAAAATCACCGGTATATAAAATGGCGATGGACTGGAAAGTTGCTTTCCCACTTCACCCTGAATATCGCACGCTGCCTATGGTTTGGTATATTCCACCACTTTCACCAATTCAGAATGCTGCTGAAAGTGGCGATGTTGGCTTAAATGGTGTTATACCAGATGTTTCAAGCCTTCGTATTCCGCTAAAATATTTAGCGAACTTGCTAACTGCGGGTGAAGAAAAACCAGTAAAACTTGGTTTAGAAAGAATGCTTGCAATGCGCGCTTATATGCGCGGCAAACATGTTGATGGCGTTGCTAATGAAGAGATTCTGAAAGCCACAGGTTTAACAGAAGCTTTAGCTGAAGAGATGTATCGCTATATGGCGATAGCAAATTATGAAGATAGATTTGTTATTCCAACCTCTCACAAAGAATATGCAGTTGAGGCATTTGATATGCGCTCTGGCTGCGGATTCTCATTCGGCAATGGCTGCTCAGGTGGTAATAACGATAGCAACCTTTTCAGCAAACCAAAACGCAAAAATCTATTCGGAGGAACTCATGCATCATAATAATTACAACAGCTTTAAGGTTCTTGGCATAATGCTTTGCTATCCTTCATCAGAATGGATTTCTGGTATTGATGAGTTGGCAAAAATAATTGAAGATGAAAAATTACTTTCAGCAGAAGATATTCTTGCAGTAAAGAATTTTTCTTATGAGTTAAAACATTCAGATCTATTCTCTCTTCAAGAAAATTATGTAGATTTGTTTGATAGAATTCGGTCACTTTCACTACATTTGTTTGAGCATGTTCACGGTGAATCTCGTGATCGTGGGCAGGCAATGATAGACTTGCTAGAGGTTTATAAAGAAAAAGGTATGGAACTCGGAAAAAGCGAACTTCCCGATTATCTTCCGGTGTTCTTGGAATATCTATCTTTACTTCCTAAAGATGAAGCGATTGAAATGCTAGCCGACCCTGTAAAAATATTAAAAGCATTGGGCAAACGCCTTGCCGAAAGAGGTAGTAATTATAGCGTTATATTTAATAGCTTAATTAAATTAGCAGGTGAACAACCAGAAAAGGTTGAAAAGAAAAGTAATATTATAACTCCATCATTCCAGCAAATAGATAAAGAATGGGAAGAAAAACCAGTTGATTTTATGGGCGCAGAAGCGCCTAAATCTGGCGGTTGCGGTGGTGGCGGAATGGGTTGCAGTTGCGGTGGTGCAAACAAATCATCGGCTCAACAAAATCAAAAAATAGCAGGAGCATAGTATGACAAATTTTTATTTCTCATTCTTTTTTGGCTTATATCCATATATTTGCCTAACCATTTTTGTTTTAGGAACATTGATTCGCTATGACAGAGAGCAATATAGCTGGCGCGCATCATCAAGCCAGTTGCTGGCTGACAAAGGCTTGAAAGTTGGCAATATAATGTTTCATATTGGTGTAATATTCATCTTTTTTGGGCATTTGGTGGGGTTGCTTACTCCTCATGCTTTATATGAAAATTTCATCACTGCAGAGCAAAAACAATTACTTGCGATAATTGCTGGCGGTATTGCAGGAATCATTGGCTTTATTGGTCTTACAATATTAGTTTTTAGAAGGTTATTTGTTGAAAGAATCCGCGCAACTAGCTCAAAAAGTGATATTGCAGTTGTGGTTATATTCTGGGTGCAAATTACACTTGGGTTAATAACTATTCCGTATTCACTATCTCACAAAGATGCTACCTTGATGCTAAATTTATCTGAGTGGGCACAACATATTTTAACCTTCAGAAGTGGCGCAGCAGAATATATCGTTGAAACAGACTGGATTTTTCAAGTGCATTTAATTTTGGGCATGACTATTTTCTTACTATTCCCATTCACAAGGTTGGTGCATATTTTAAGCGCACCTGTGCGTTATACTTGGAGACCATACCAAGTTGTGCGCAGCAGATACTCAAGAAGGTAATTTATGCCAGTAATAGTTAACAATACCGAAATTACTGATGAGCAGGTTTTTGCGGAAATGCAATTTCACCCCGCAAAAACCAGAGAGGAAGCAATGCACTTAGCGGCGCAGGCTCTTACCATCAGAGAATTGTTGCTGCAAGAAGCCGTAGCAAAAGGCTATGCATCTGCAAATACGAATTATGAAGGTGAAGAACCAGAGGCAAATGATGAGCGCATTGAAAAGCTTTTAGCCGCAGAGGTAAAAACGCCAGAACCTGATGAAGATTCTTGCAGAAGGTTTTATGATAATAATCAGCAAAAATTCATTCATGAAGGTGAGCAAATTTCATTCGATAAAGCTAAGCCAATTATTATTGAATATCTAACTGATGTTTCTTGGCATACTGCCGTTAGCCAATATATTAAAATTCTAGTTGGAAGGGCAAAAATAGCAGGCGTTCAACTAGATTTTACAGATTCACCACTTGTTCAATAAGGAGGTTATATGTTTTTTATCAGAAATATTTTTATCATTATTACAATGATATTTGCGTCTTACTCTGCTTACGCTGAACAGACAAATGAATCCGTGATATTTACGGCAAATGAGGGTTCTAAGTCTATAACAATGGTAAATACAATAACCAGAAAATCAGCTTCTGTAAAAACATCTATAATGCCTCATAATGTTCAATCAACGCCAGATGGAAGATATATACTGGCAACTGGAATGCCTGCAGATCATGAAGGAATGAACCATGAAGAAATGGCAAAAATGAGCGGAAAACTCGTAGTTATTAACACGCAAGATTTTGAAAAAGGCGTAGTTAGCGAGGTGGGAATTGGGCAGCACCCCGCACATGTGGTAACAGATATTTCTGGTAATATGGCTTATGTTACAGATCCTAGCTCAAATAATATTGCTGTGGTTGATATAAAAAATATGGAAATAAAAAAACATATTGCTACTGGAAAATTTCCACATGGTATAAGAATGAGCCATGATGGTAAAAAATTTTATGTAGCTAATTTGAAGGGTGATAGTGTTTCTGTAATAGATGCAGGTGAAGAAAAATCTATTACTGAAATAGCCGTTGGAAAAACACCAATTCAGGTGGCTATTTCAGTTGATGATAAATATGTTTATGTAAGTTTAGCAGGAGAGAATTCTGTTGCGGTGATAGATACAAATACATTTAAGCTAATTAAAAAAATAAAGGTTGGCAATTTTCCAGCGCAAGTATTTACAGACCCTAAAGGGCGCTACATATATGTAGCAAATCAAGGAATAGAAAGTAAGCCAGATAATTCAATTTCTGTTATAGACACAAAAACCAACAAAGTAATAAAAACCATTGAAACTGGGTTGATGGCACATGGCATTGTAACAAGTGATGACGGTGATTTTATATATGTTACCAACATGCTAGAAGGCAATGTATCTGTTATAGATTCTGCTAATCTTAAACATATAGAAAAACTCTCGGTTGGCTCAAAACCTAATGGCATAACCTTTGTTTCAAAAATAAATTAGCCAACTTTATTAGTTGTAGAAACTGATTTATTACTCCCTTGTTTCAGATCAAGTGAACTTCATTAGATTTATGCTATCTGTAACAATTCAACTAGTTACG
>DQGZ01000112.1:0-611 GCA_003531345.1 Alphaproteobacteria bacterium
TAAAACCTTGGGTTTGACAAAACCTCTTATGATTTTTTGCTGACATCTGGTGAAATTACATTTGAATATGTAAAAGAAAATTACCCAGAAAAAAGCTCTTATTTCTATATTGGTCCTGAGAAGGACAGGGATATTTTGAATGGTTTGAACCTGACAGAAACCGAAGACGCAAAAACAGCCAGTTTTGCCCTGGCAACAGGGTTTAACGACTGGAACTCCACCTTTGAAGAGCGGAAACATCAGGCAGATGAAGCACTTAAAGCGGGGCTGACTTTATTGTGTGCCAACCCCGATAGAAAAGTGGTAAAACAAACAGGTGAGGTACAGATATGTGCAGGGTTAATAGCTGAATATTACCAAGAAAATAAAGGTAATGTGGTTTATTTTGGCAAGCCATATAAAACTGCTTATGATATTATCAAAAATAAGTTCAATATTAAAAACTCAGCGGAAATCCTTTGCATTGGTGATAGTTTCCACACCGATATAAAAGGGGCAAATAATTACAATGTAGATTCGTTATTGGTTGCAATTGGGATTCACGCTTCAGAGCTTTTAATCGCAAATAATATCAGCATAGAATCTGCCCAAAACCTCTCCAAGCAGGATAA
>DQGZ01000112.1:783-2615 GCA_003531345.1 Alphaproteobacteria bacterium
ATGGCGCAGCGAGCATTTTGGGCGACTGCGGTCTTTGTCGCTCTTGCGTGCGCCGTGCCGGCAACCAAAACCTCTCCAAGCAGGATAAGGCCACCCCTAACTATTTGATACGTGAATTTTGCTGATAATAATCAGGCACTACGGACAAATATCAACTAAAGCTTGTTTTTTGCTATTGTTGCCAGTATTTTCAGGCGCAAATTAATTATATAAAACTTATGCCAATTGAAATTTTAATGCCAGCACTAAGCCCAACAATGACAGAGGGTAATTTAGCAAAATGGACTGTAAAAGAAGGTGATAAAATTAAGCCAGGGCAAGTAATTGCTGAAATTGAAACTGATAAAGCAACGATGGAAGTTGAAGCGGTAGATAGCGGTGTAGTTGGTAAAATCGTTATAAATGAGGGTGCAAAACAAGTGAAAGTAAACAGTATTATTGCATTACTACTAGAAGATGGTGAAGATAAAAAAGCTATTGATAGCTATGTTATCAAGCAGCCTGAAGCGCCGAAAGAAACTGCAAATGAAAATAAAAGCAAAGCTCCTAGCGCTGCGCCTAAAGCCCCAACAGCGGCTCCGCAAGCACCTAAGGCAGCACCTGCGCCAGTTGCGCCAGTTGCTTCTGCACCTAGTAATTATCAGCCGCCAGTTAATAATACTGGTTTTATAAAGGCTAGCCCACTTGCTAAAAAAGTTGCGAATTTGGCAAATGTTCAGCTTTCAATGTTAAAAGGCACTGGCCCTAAAGGCAGAATAGTTAAGGCCGATGTTGAAGATCATTTAAAACGCGGTGGCGGCAATTCTGGCTCATCAGCTGGCGTTGTAAATCGTAACCCTGTTGAATTTGTATCCATTGAAAATAACAACATCAAACAAATTACAGCAAAAAGATTATTAGAATCAAAACAAACTGTACCGCATTTTTATTTATCTATTGATTGCGATGTTACCGATTTAAACCAAGCAAGAACTCATGTTAATGACCTTGCAAACGGCGCTTATAAAGTATCAGTTAATGACCTTGTAATTAAGGCAACGGCGCTTGCGCTTAAAAGTATTCCAGCCGCAAATTCAAGCTGGTATGACGACGCAATCGTGCAATATAACAATATTGATATTTCAGTTGCGGTGGCAACACCGAATGGTTTGATTACTCCAATTATTTTCAACGCTGATCAAAAAACAGTTCCGCAAATTTCAAACGAAATGAAAGAGCTTGCAAAATTAGCGCGTGAAAACAAACTTAAGCCTCAGCAATTCCAAGGCGGTGGTTTTTCTATTTCAAACTTGGGTATGTTTGGCATTAAGCAATTTAATGCAATAATCAACCCGCCACAAAGCTGTATTTTAGCGGTTGGTGCAGGTGAAGATAAAGTGGTAATTAAAGACGGCAATATTGAAATTGCAAACATTATGAATGTTACTTTATCAGTTGATCACCGTTCAGTTGATGGCGCAGTCGGCGCACAATTCCTACAAGAATTCAAAAAATTCATCGAAAACCCAATAACATTGTTTGTGTAGAAGTTATGACTTTTCCTAACTATCAAGAATGTATGAAGCCTATTTTGGAGTTTGCTTCAGAGTGTAAACAGGATTTCTTCCGTCTTGATCCAGTGAACAATATTGCAAAGTTATTTAAACTATCAGAGGAAGAAGAAAAACAAAGAATTCCATCAGACGCTTTTACTGTTTTAGAAAGTAGGGTTGGGTGGGCAGTAACATATCTTTATAAATCTGGATTATTAGAGAGAACAGGAAGAGGAAGATATAAAATTACAGATATTGGAAAAGAGTTTAATAAGAAAAATAAAACAATAAATACAAATG
>DQGZ01000039.1:0-2080 GCA_003531345.1 Alphaproteobacteria bacterium
ATTTGCTTTAATGCACTCACATTATAAGCCCTGTAACCCGTGTGAAACTCTCCTAGTTTTAACCCCAGAACAAAATTCTGGAAGCTGGTTAAAAATATATTTCCAAGGAATTTATACAAAGGCATTCCGCCTTTTAGTGCATCTTTCCTGTTTACCATCCTGCTGCCAAGCACGCAGTCAGCGCCAGCGTAAAGAATTGGGGAAAGTATGTCTTCGATCTTTTCTGGTGCATATTGCCCATCACCATGAAGTAGTATCACTGCGTCAAACCCGTTCTCAATTGCATAATTATAACCATTTTTCTGATTGCCACCATAGCCAAAGTTTTTTTCATTTTTAATTATGGTTATCTGCTCTTTTCTTATCACCTGGTTTTGGCGTGCTATTTCTGCTGTTCTGTCAGATGAGGCGTCATCAAGTAGCAATATGTGAACATTAAGATCAGGGTTGTTTAAAAAAGATTCAGGTATGCGTTTTAAAACTGAAATAATATGATTTTCAGCATTATATGCCAGTAAACTTATCAGAACTTTTTTCATAATGCTACATTGCTAACAACATCTATGGCATGGCTAATATCAGAGGTTATTTCTACGTATTTCTCAAGTTGATTTGAGTTTATTATTTGTATTAATGGTTCCCAGAAGTGCTTGTTAGTTTTTGCATCTTTTTTATTGTATATAACAATTTTCTTGTCCTTTACTAAATCATTATTCTGTTCTTTTAGTAATATAAGCGCCAGTAATTCCTGTATAGTACCCATACCACCTGGCATTATAAGAAATGCGTCAGAACGTTCAATCATCACTTCCATTCGTGTGTAAATATTTGCCCTAGGCCAAAATTCGTTCAACCCATCGGGCAAGCCTTCCATTTTTATGATATGCGGAACATTTGAGCCAGCGCTCCAGCCGCCGTTTTCATAAGCGCCTTGTACAACTTTACCCATTATGCCAGTTTTCCCAGCACCGCTTATGCAGCCAATGCCATTTTTAGCAAGTATTTTCCCCACTTCATATCCCTCGTCAAGATATTCAGTATCCCTGATAGATGCAGAGCAAAACACGCACACAGACCTTTTTGGTATATTATGAGGGGAGTTTTCTTTATATAACCCTTTTACTTCAATAAAATCAGGTTCGTCTTTCTTTAGTTTTGTTTTTTCTTTATAGTTAGCGTCAATGGTCAACACAAGTTGCTTGCTTCCTTCCACAACCTTGAAAAGCTGTTTGTATTCCTGCCTGATAGTTCCAAGTGCAATAAGATGGTCAATAAGAGCCATGAAGCTGTTCCAGCTTTCATCACCATTTACCAGTATAACAGGCTTATCCTTGAGGTCAGTGTCATTGGTCTGCAAACCAACAAAGATAGAGGCAAAATTGAAGTAATCTTCAATTGAGGGGTTCTGGCAGAAAACAAAAGCATCAGATTTAAGTATTCGGTTCTGAATATTGCTTAGTTTTATGGTTTGGTCACCATTTGCGTTGTATATATCCCAGCCGCTGGAAAACAGGTGGTATAATATTTCAGCTCTTTCCTTGCGTTTTGGGTCACTACTGCCCGCCACCTTTCCTGACAATCTTACTAACGGCATTTACATTATATATTTTACGTTTTTCTTTCTAAGTATTATCACTAGTGCAACAAAGCCGATAAAAATCAAGAAAAAAGGCGCAATCCAAAGAAAAATAGTCTTATTATTCAACGGGGGCTTAAAAAATATTTCATCGCCATATCTAAGTCTTAATTCATCATATATATCTTCTTTTGACATATTTTTTGAGATATTCTCTTCAACATAAGACCTTGTAGACCTTGCAAATTCAGATTCAGAGTCAGATATAGACTGTCCCTCACAGGAAAGGCAGCGGAGATTTTTATATATTTCTTGTGCTATTTTTTCATTTTTATTTCTTTCAGTTGCATAAACTATTGCTGCAGAAAGAATAAGTATGATAATGCTTATTAAACCAAAACTTTTCATTGATATTAGGCACTATTAGCTAATTATTAAATATTTCATGCTTGATGACTGGTGCGGCAATCTAGCGCTAGAGTTGGTGATCTGGTAGATGACGCC
>DQGZ01000039.1:2397-3109 GCA_003531345.1 Alphaproteobacteria bacterium
AAATCTTTGTCAATGTTGCCTTTATAGTGCATAATTATCTTGCCATCAGGGCTTATCAGGAAGGTTTCGGGTATTCCCCTGATGCCAAGCGTTATCCCTGATTTCCCTAACTCATCAGAGATCACCGCATCATAGGGGTTGCCATAGTTCATCAGCCAGTTCAGGGCATCATTACTTTTATCTCTCCAGTTCACTCCAAGAAGTATTATATTATCTTCTGTATCAATTAGTTCCTTAAATAGGTGGTGTTCTTCGGTGCAGGTCAAGCACCATGAGGCAAAAAAATTAACCACAACATATTTTCCTTTGTAGCTAGATATTGAGATATTCTGTGAACCATCACTAAGACTTTTACCTGATAGCTCCTTTAATTCGTGCCCAACCAGGTCAGATTTCCCAAGTAAATTATTGTCTCTTATGGAGCCATTATTATTTATCTGTTGCACCATCAGAACGGTGAAGGCGAGAACAATTATAAAAGGTACTATTTTTAAATATTGTTTCATATATTTTTTCTACTGGGAAGAACTGATATAATTGCACCCAAAGCTATAATAACTGCAGAAAGCCAGATGAGTGAAATGAATGGGCGGTAATAAATTTTTGCAGGGAATAATACTTCTCCTTTTTCTGTTTTTTCTGACTCTCCCAAAACAATATAAAAATCACTAAAAAACTTTGAAAGTATATCTGATTCATGAGTTTTAGTTAA
>DQGZ01000098.1 GCA_003531345.1 Alphaproteobacteria bacterium
TATGGTTAACCGAATATCCTGCTTTAAAATATCTTTATCAATTTGCTGAGCAGTTTTTTCAATTTCATTCCATTCCAAATCAGAAAATGGTTTTGTGGTGCGTGGGTCTTCATGAATTCTTATAACTTCCATTCTGTGATCAATTGTTGACTGGCATGGGTCAATCAATCCACTAACTGGTGCAGCATTTTCAAAAGTAGCTGATGCACAAAGTGGAATATGCCCTTCACCGCACAACATTCCACTGGTTGGATCAAGGCCGACCCAGCCTGCACCTGGGATATAGATTTCTGTCCACGCATGTAAGTCAACAATGTCTTGTTCAACGCCTGCAGGTCCAATTACTGGTTTTTCATCAGCTTTTAATTGAATTGAATAACCAGAAACAAACCTTGCAGCAAAGCCTAAATGCCTATAAACTTGGCATAGTAACCAAGCCATATCACGGCAGCTCCCAAGTTTTTTTGTTAAAGTTTCCTCACAGGTAAACACACCTGGATCAAGGCGGATAACATAGCCAAGAGCTTTATTTACCGCTTGGTTTACCTCAACCAGAAAATCAATTGTGTTTTTATTTTGGTTTTGTTTGGTATTTAATTTACCAACAAACTCCATAAGTAATTTACCTTTTTCGGCGGGGTCTAGATATTGCTTTAGTTCAGTTTTAACCGATGATTCATATTCAAATGGCCATTTTTCATATTTAATATCCAAAAAGAAATCAAATGGATTGATGATGTTAATATCCGCCTGCACTTGAACATCAATTTTAAATTCAGTAATTTTTTCAGGGAAAAAAATGTTAGCTAAAAAATTTCCGTAAATATCTTGGTACCAATTTAAAAAATGTTCCTTAGGGGTGATGTTAAAACTATATGAAGTAACGGGAACTTTATTATGCGGAGAAGGGCGAAGCCTTATAGTTTGAGGGCTTAAATTTACTGGCCTATCATATTTATAATGAGTTATATGGTTAACCTGAACTTTAATGGTCATGAAATAAATATTTTGCCATTGCAAGGAGTAAAAAAACGAAGCAATCCATCGGGAAATAATATTGCTCGTTAGAATGGATTGCCACTGCACTAAAGTGCCTCGCAATGACGATAATAAAATTAGTATAAGCTAATCTTTAAAAAGTAAAAAAATCAACAAACAAAAAAAATAAGGCAGAGTAATTAAATACTTTGCCATATAATATGTGTAAAAATGTCAAGTTGAGCTTAAGGGTTGGGGCTGACGTTGGGAATATCAAGAGAAAGCCCTATTAAACTAAGCGCAAGGCTGTGGCCAAAAATAAAAAGATGTAAAACTGATAGTAGTCTAGAAAAATAGGGTGTTTCAGGGTCAAGATGTAGATAAGAAAAATCAAATTCTTGTACGTGAGGCGCAAACTGCGCCACTAGCGCCAACTCAAAAACCCTTATAAATCAATATGTTAAGTGCTGGTGGGGATGGAGGACTTGAACCCCCGACCAAGACGAACCATTCCAGAATAACTCTTTAGGTGGTGTAAGTCAAGTTAACATATTGAATATAATTGCTTTTTAGTGATATCAGAGGCTTTATTGCCACTTGGGTTTTAGAGTGGGTGCTGTTAAAAGTAGCTTGCAAACCATAAGGTTATGGTTTATGGTTTATATATGAAGTATGAAAACCTTACATTAAAGAAAACTCAGCTGGACAAATTCAGACCACTTGATGTTTCGCTGTTTAAAAACCTGGATGAATGGTTCCGTGTTGAATTAACTTATACTAGTAATGCTATAGAGGGGAATACGCTTACCCGTGCTGAAACTGCATTAGTAGTTGAGAAGGGTTTAACGGTTGGTGGTAAATCTTTAGTTGAACATTTGGAAGCAACTAATCACGCATCTGCATTAGATTGGGTAAAGCAGCAAGTAAAAAGAAGGGTTACTGATATTACCGTGAAGGATATTTTAAAAATTCATGAAGTAATATTAAAAGGTATAGATAATCACAACGCTGGTAATTTTAGAAGTGTGCCAGTTAGAATTTCAGGTTCGGCAGTTGTGTTACCAAACCCAATGAAGGTTGCTAACTTAATGAAGCAATATGAAAATTGGTTGCAAACAAAACAAAAAATTCATCCAGTAGAAATTGCAGCAGAGGCTCATTATAGATTAGTAACTATTCACCCATTTACAGATGGTAATGGTAGGACTGCAAGGTTACTGATGAATATGATATTAATGATGTATGGCTATCCACCTGCGATTATTCGTAAGCAAGATCGGTTAAAATATATCAACTCACTTGAAAAAGCTCAGTTGGTAAATGGTGAAGGTGATTCAAAAAATGATTATTATAAAATAATATCAAAGGCAGTTGATAGATCACTTGATATATATTTGAGGGCAGTAAAAGGTGAAGATGATAATGTTGAAAATAATAATGACGATAAATTATTAAAGATAGGAGAGCTTGCAAAAAAAGTAGGTGAAACCAATTCAACAATTCGCCATTGGACAAAAGCAGGATTGCTGGAAGTATCAGAAATAACTCCGAGTGGTTATCAGATGTACTCTTCTGAAATGATAGAACGCATCAACAAAATCAAAGAACTAAAAGAGAAGAGATATACTTTAGATGAGATCAAAATTTCTATACTCAAATAATCAATAAACTGTCCGCAAGGTCGGCGCGAAAAATAAAAAGATGTAAAACCGATAGTA
>DQGZ01000145.1:0-592 GCA_003531345.1 Alphaproteobacteria bacterium
TTGTATTATTCGCAGAGCCTTATATTGGCAAGAATTTGTTTTTTCAAGCATTTTTATTAAAACAGATTTATAATTTTGGGATTTTAGCCTAGATGCTGTTTGTTGTGCGCCACTAAAAATTTGATTGTTTTTGGTAAAATTCACTAACGCTAACGCTTTCCAGCCCTTCTATAGGTGCGTCTGGCTTATCAATTTCCACTTTTACACTGCGCACCTGAGCATATGAAAGAACATATTGCCCAACTACATAAACCACCCTTTCAACCAGTTGAAAATTATTTTCTGCAAGCATTTTTCTGATGCCATCACAGATCGGGTGATAGTTCATGGTGCTATGGATTGAGTCAGTTTTGGGAGCGTCCCCCTCATCAAAGTCAATTTCAAGGTTAACCACAATACGCTGTTTTTTGCGCTGCTCAAACTCATAAATGCCCAAAATACCTTCAATTGTAAGATTCTTTATTTTTACTATCATAAATATAAATATATAAATTTAAAATTTCAGGCTCAGCCCGCTATCAACAAAAATATTATTTCCTGTTATAGCCTTATTCTTATCCAGATATAGAATTGCATCGGTTACGTCATTTAT
>DQGZ01000145.1:908-3805 GCA_003531345.1 Alphaproteobacteria bacterium
ATGGTGTTTCGATGGTTTTTTGCTGCACCATATCTTCACTCCAAAATTTAGATGCCAGTAATAGACCGATAGAAACTGCATTTACCCTTATTTGCGGGGCAAGTGCCAGTGCGGACATTTCCGTAAACTGTGCCAGTGCTTTTTTAGAAAGCAGGTAAGCAAAGTAACTTCCACTATTAGACTTGATATAGCTGTCGAGAATATTAATTATATGCCCCTGTGCTATATTGTTGTTTTTACAGTAAGCTGAATAGAATTGGCTCAAGAAAAAAGGGGCTTTGAGGTTAATGTCAAAATGGTTGTCAAAAGTTTCCTCACTGCTTTCCTGAAAGGTGTTTTTTTCAAAGATAGATGAGTTATTAACCAGTAGTTCAATATTTTTATACTCTGCGGAAATGTCATCAAAAAACTGCTTAATATTTTTATGCCTTGAAATATCACATTGATATAAAAAGCATTTTCCTCCCATTGCCACGATCTCGCCATAGGTTTCTTCAGCCGCTTTTTTTGAGCCGTTATATAGCAGGATAATGTCATATTCAGCGCTAGCAAGAGCAAGTGATATAGCCTTTCCCACCCTTATTGCGCCACCTGTTATAATAGCCTGTTTTTCCATAATTTAATTATAATTTAATTTAAAATATGAGATCGGAAGACCAAGTTACTATAACTAAATTAATTTATGAAAAAAGGTTTATATTTTATATTATTAACAATAATTATCTCCAGTTTTCCTCAGGTTAGCGCGCAGGACAATATGACCGACAAGGAAAAACAGGCATATATTGTAAAACTTAAAGCAAGTCTGGATAAAGACTATAAAAACATAATGAATCTGACTAAAAAATATCGTGGAACAAGCAGGGCAGCTGGCAAAGCTGAAGCCACAAAAAATGCAAAACTGATAAGAGAATTTGGAGAAAAAAGAATTTTATACTCCAAACTGACGGGAGAAAGCTATTTACCTAACAGGGAAACGGCATTACTTAAAAACTCCCAAAGGCCAGATACAGGCGGTAGCTTTAAGTCCAGTAATGAATGGATCAGCAGGATACAGGAAGAAACCTACCAGACATTAGGTGCAGATAGTAATTACCAGTCCGCTAAAACTTGTAGAAATTAGGTTTCCAACTTCCTCTGTAGGGAAGGGCAAAGGTTGCATAATGACCCAGAAAACAATGCTGAAAAAGTCAAGCAACTGTAAATGAAATGCTGATGGCACTACATAACTTTATGACAATATTGCATAACTGGTCTACATGCCATGATTTTGCTATTTCAACTCCTTCTTAAGTATCTTCCCAATAGGAGATTTAGGTAAGGAGTCACGGAATTCAATTTCTTTCGGCACTTCGTGCTTTGCCAGATGTTCCTTGAAATAAGCCATCATTTCTTCTGTTGATATTTCCATGCCCTGCTTAAATACCACAAAAACCTTGGTTTTCTGCCCGCTATATTCATCGGGAATGCCAATCACCGCACATTCAAGTATTGACGGGTGCTGATAAATTATCTCCTCCATATTCCTTGGATAAACTTTAAACCCGCCAACAATCACCATTTCCTTTATTCTGTCTACTATGAAAATAAACCCATCTTCATCTACCGTGGCAACATCACCCGTTCTAAGCATGCCTTTTTCCAGGCATTTCAGGGTTGCATCAGGGCGCTGGTAATAACCTTTCATTACCTGCGGGCCTTTGATGCACAATTCACCACGCTCGCCTACGCCTAAAAATTTTTCAGGGTTGTTGAGGTCAGTTATGAATATTTCAGTATTAGGGAAGGGCAGCCCGATAGAGCCTTCCTTGGAAAAACTTTCTGGCGGGTTGCAGGAAACTACGGGTGAAGCCTCCGTTAAGCCATAACCTTCCACCAGTGAGCAGCCAGTTAGCGCCTCAAACTTCTTTTTAATTTCAAGCGGCAATGGGCCGCCGCCGGAAACGCATATCTTTAAGCTTTTCAGGTTAAAATTTTTAGTTTCAGGGAAATTGTTTATTGCATTATACATGCTGGCAACGCCTGGCATTCCAGTTGGCTTTTTCTTTTGAATATCTTGCAATACTTTTTTAATTTCAAAGCGCGGATGCAGGATAAGTTTATGCCCGCAAAGTAACCCTAGGTTCATGCAGGTTGTCATGGCGAATACGTGGAACAGGGGCAGTACAGTAAGAGTTGCGCCCTCACCATCTGGTACACGTATTGCAAATAACTTACTCTGCATGGTGTTAATGTAAATATTGGCATGGGTTAATTCCGCACCTTTTGGAACGCCAGTTGTGCCGCCAGTATATTGTATTACCGCTGTATCATCGGGGTGAATATCAGGAAATTTTGGTTGAATGTCAGTTATTACATTCATTAACAAGTCAAAATCAATGATGGTTTTATTGTTAAACGCTGGTTTGCTTAAGGTTTTGCCCTTAAATAACCTGAATAATATATTTTTAGGGAAGGGGAGATATTTGGTAAAATCCGCCACTATAATCTTTTTCAAGCCGCCATCAGCCTCAAGATTCTTTTTCAAGATGCTTTCTGCTTTTGGGTAAAGCAGTTTTAAATTCAGCGTTATCAATATTTCAGTGTCTGAGTCATCAACCTGCGTTTTAAGTTCACTTTCAGAATAAAGTGGTGAGTAATTAACTACCACTGCGCCTGCCTTAAGAATGGCATAATAGCAAATAACGAAATATGGGCAGTTGGGCATGTATATACCAATTTTCTGCCCCTTTTTAACCCCTGAGTTCATCAACACTTGCGCAAAATAATTTACCAGTTCATCAAGCTGTTTAAAGGTGATTATCTTATCAAAAAAATCAATTGCAGCATGGCTGGGAAATCGTGCGGCAGACTGGTTCAATATATCAAAAACTGGTCTTGGCTCTATTTTTTCATCA
>DQGZ01000144.1 GCA_003531345.1 Alphaproteobacteria bacterium
AAATATGCTGGTCAATGAATGTGAAAAAACTGGCAATGTTGATATAAAGCTGAATGGAAGCATAACAAACATAACCAAAAAAGATTTCGGTTTTGAGGTGCAAACTGCAAACCATATAAGTTATACCTGTAACAGTTTAGTGATTGCAACTGGTGGCCCATCTATACCCAAAATGGGTGCAAGCAGCTTTGGATATGATGTTGCAAGGCAGTTTGGATTAAGCGTTATCACCCCAAAGCCCGCACTAGTTCCATTTACTTTAAATGAAAGTCAGCTGGAAAAACTCAAAAGCATTTCAGGGGTAGCGCTAAATGTTGTTGCAAGCTGCAATGAAGCAAAATTTGAAGAAGCAATGTTATTTACCCATAGGGGGTTAAGTGGTCCTGCTATATTACAAATTTCCTCATACTGGAGAGATGGAGATAATATAATTCTGGATTTAGTACCCAATATTGACTTAGTTAATGAACTGAAAAATAAAAGAGCGCTGTTTCCTAAACAGGAAATTCATAATGTAATAGGGCATTTTATGCCCAGAAGCGTTAGCGAATTCATCTGCAAGGAGCTTGGCTATAAAGGCAAAATTGCGGATTTTTCAAATAGTATGATAGATGAAATCAATGAAAAGCTGAAAAACTGGATTGTAAAACCAAATGGTACAGAAGGTTTCAGAACGGCAGAAGTAACTTTAGGAGGGGTTGATACCAATGAATTATCATCAAAAACCTTTGAGACCAAAAAAGTAAAAGACCTTTATTTTATTGGCGAAGTAATTGATGTAACAGGCTGGCTGGGCGGATATAATTTTCAATGGGCGTGGAGCAGTGGGAATGCCGCAGGTCAATTTGTTTGAATTTTAGTTAATTTCATATCTAAAGTGAGCTAAAAACACTGCATCTGTAAAGAATTTGTAAAAAATATATGGTATAATCATAAAAACTGCTTCAAACTACATAAGAAGTGTTTTATAAAATTGAGCTTTAATTTTAAAAAATTTACCGATGCGTCTAAAATTAAATGTAACTCTAGCACTTGTATTGATAACTGTTTTTTTATTCACTTCAGTACCATCCAGTGCAAACAACATCAAGCTTTTTAGGGTCAGCCCACCTAAAAAACCTGTTTACAGTTATTCAAATTTCAATATCTCACAAAATCCCTCTGCGGGAATAAATGGCAAATATGCTGAATTGCTGGTTGATGCCAATAGCGGGAAAATAATTACACAACAGAACGCTGAAGCTATTCGCTACCCAGCTTCACTTACAAAAATGATGACACTCTACCTGACTTTTGAAAATCTTAGAAAGAAAAACCTTAGTATGAATAAATTCATGAAGGTTTCACGGCATGCGGCAAGCCAGCCAAGAACTAACCTCGGTTTAAAATCTGGTAGTTACATCAGCGTTAATGATGCTATTCTGTCTTTAATTGTTCATTCTGCAAATGATGCTGCTGTTGTTCTTGCTGAACAGATTGCTGGAACGGAATATAATTTTGCTCAGATGATGACCAAAAGAGCCAGAGATCTGGGGATGAAAAACACCAGATTTATGAACGCTAACGGTTTGCCAAACCTTTCACAGGTAACAACTGCTAAAGATATGGCGATATTAGGAATGGCCTTAAAGAAACATTACCCAGAATATTACCCATTGTTTAACAAAACGGCCTTCAAGTTCAAGGGGCGCACATATATAAGCCATAATAATGTAACCAAAACCGTTAAAGGTGTTGATGGTTTGAAAACTGGTTTTATCAACGCTTCTGGTTTTAACCTAGTTAGTTCAATGAATACTAATAATGGTAGATTGGTTGGCGTTGTAATGGGTGGCAGAACAGCCAGTGCCAGAGATGCAAGAATGAAGGAGCTTTTAAAGTCGGGCACTTCTTATCTGGCCTATAACAGTTCCCCTGCTAATCAAACAAAGAATATCCAGCTTGCTATGCGTAGAGCTGGCAATTGATAATATCTAACCCAGCAACTCTTCGTAGGTTTGACGCTTTCTGATGATTTCAACCTTATCGCCATCAACCATAATTTCAGGGATAAGCGGGCGGAGGTTATAAACACTGCTCATGGAAGCACCATAAGCGCCTGCACATAAAATAGCCAGCAAATCACCTGATCTTAACTCCTTTAGCCTGCGCTCTTTACCAAAAATATCAGAGCTTTCACATACTGGCCCCACAACATCATAAATATTATGTTGTTCTAAGCCTTCATCAACGCTTATTATTTCATGGTATGCACCATACACTGCGGGGCGGGCAAGGTCATTCATTCCAGCGTCTATTATTGCGAAATCTCTTTCAATGGTTTTTTTAATATACTGAACTTCTGAAACCAATATCCCTGCATTGCCACTTATCCTTCTACCTGGCTCAAGGAATAATTTTACATTTAGTGGTTTTATAACTTCCTTAATTATATCTGCATAATCTGAAATTTTTATTGGGTTTTCATCTTTATATTTAATTCCTATCCCCCCCCCCAGATCAAGCCTAGCTAGGTTATAACCCATTTCCCTTAATGTTTTAAACAGCTCCGCCACTTTGTGAAATGCTGCTTTATATGGCTCAAGGCTTGTTATCTGGCTGCCGATATGGGTAGTTATACCCTGAATATCAATATTTTTTAAGTGTTTCGCCTTATCAAACACCAGAAACACATCTTCCCATGCTATGCCAAATTTATCACTTTTTCTGCCAGTTGATATTTTATCATGGGTTTTTGCATCAACATCTGGGTTAACACGGATAGATACAGGAGCTTTAACGCCTAATTTTCCAGCAACTTCATTTAACAACTCAATTTCTTCAATTGATTCTACATTAAACTGCCCAATATTACTCCTAAGCCCAAATTCCATTTCCCGCTTGGTTTTTCCTACGCCAGAGAAAACTATTTTATCAGGGCTAATCCCTGCTTTAAGTGCAGCCCGCACCTCACCCTCCGAAACTGTATCTGCGCCGCTACCTAGCTTTTGTAACAGAGAAATTATATTATGGTTAGAGTTTGACTTAAGTGCATAACATATAGTTGCATCAATGCCAGAAAAGGCATTTTTAAATTCAAGAAAATTACCGGTAAGCTGTTGTTTAGAATAGCAATAAAAAGGCGTGCCAACCTGTTTTGCTATGTCTGATACCGCAATATTTTCAGCATAAAGCCGTGAGTTTTTATAGGCAAATATCATAACGACACTATCTAATCCAGAATGGTTCTTTTTTTCTCTTCCCCTTCCTTGGGTGGTAATGTAAGCGCTCGTTTCATACCGCAGGAAGAAACTAAAATACTTACCATTACTAGAAACACTATAGGTTTTAATTTCATAAATAAATTATACTTTTGATTTTTCTAAAATATATTTTATGGTAAATCCAGTAATAAACTTAAATTATTCAAATAATTTAACAACAAACCTGATGTTAATTCTTTTATTTTTTGTTCTGCTGTTCCTTTTTCTCTCTGCGTTTTTTTCCGGTTCTGAAACAAGTCTTACATCCTCCAGCAAGGCGAAGATACATAAACTAAGGATGGAGGGTAATGTAGGTGCAGAAAAAATAGGCAAATTAATGGATAATAAGGAAAGGCTTATTACAACAATATTGCTGGGCAACACATTTGTTAATGTTGCCATTTCTGCTCTGGTTACAACCATAATAATTGAGTTATTCGGCAATAACGAACAGGCAATATACTTAACAACATTTTTCTTAACTGTAGTAATACTGATATTCGGTGAAGTTTTGCCTAAAAGTTATGCCCTTAATAACCCTGAGAAATTAGCACTGGTTGTTGCACCAATTTTTATTTTTGTCGTCAAAATATTATATCCATTCACCTACCTTGTAGAAAAATTAGTAAGGTTTTTTACTAAAATATTCAGGATTCAAAATCATCAAATGTCAAATCTGGTTCAGGGGCTTGATGCTATAAGGGGCGCTTTGGAATTACACCATGAACAGGGTGAGGTAGTCAAGGAAGATAAAGATATGTTAGGTGGAATATTAGACCTTGAACATATTGAGGTTTCAGAAATAATGAAACATAGGCGAGATATTGAGATTGCCAATATAAAACTTCCTACAAAAGACTTTATTGATAAAATTCTCAAAAGCCCACATTCACGCATACCAGTTTATGAGAACACGCCTGATAACATTATTGGGGTTATGCACACAAAGTCACTTATGCGGGCAGTAAATAGCAATGAATCAGGAAATCTGGAAAACATTGATCTGAAACCAGTTCTAAATACCGCCTATTTCATTCCTGAAACTACAACATTAAAAGAGCAACTGCTTGCATTCCGCAGTAAAAAATATCACCTTGCCCTGGTAGTTGATGAATATGGAACTCTTATGGGGCTACTTACCCTGGAAGATATTTTAGAAGAGATCGTTGGTAATATTGAAGACGAAACCGATATAAAACACCATATGATAGAAGAAAAGGAAGATGGCACTTTTATAGTTCAGGGCAATATAAATATTCGTGATCTGAATCGGGAAATGAGCTGGGATCTGCCAACAGAAGAAGCTAATACAATAGCTGGTCTGCTTATATATAATACTGAAATGATACCAGCTGTAGGTCAGGTATTCAATTTTTTTGGCTTCAGGTTTGAAGTGCTTAAAAAGAAAAAAAATCAGATATTAAAAGTTAAAATAAGCCCTCCTACTGAGGAGGCACTGGACTAATTATATAGTAAAGGGTCTAAACTATTTTGAAATTAAGAATTTGGATTGTTAGTATATTAAAATCTAGCATCTATTAATGACAGCCCCCCACCCTCTAACTCCTCCCGCAAGCAGGGGGAGAACTCTAACCGTCATTGCGAGCTGCTTTAGCGAAGCAATCCATCGGACTGTAAGTCTGGCTCGTTAGGATGGATTGCCACGCTCGCCAAGCAGCTCGCTCGCAATGACGGAAAAGAATCAAATTTTTCTTTCTTTAATTTTTGGTCTGAAATCCTTGAAAAACCTTGTTTTTAAAAATTAATAGGGAGCTATTGACTGAACTGTGCCAAAAATTGTAAAATAAACGGATAATAAAATAAGTTATTATGAGAAATATGTTAGACTATATGCAAAATAATATTGGAGTGTTTAGAAATTTCATAAATCAGCTAGAAAAATTGGTTTATGAGTTAGAAGCGCAATTTCCTTCTCCTAAACCTGCTCCTGTTGGTGATAATTTTTTTGTATTTAGGCATGATAAAGAACATCGTAGCGATGTGTTGGCTTCCTATTTGAAGATAGTAAGAATTGTAAGCTTATTAAATGCTTCCACTTGCTTAATAGAAAAAGGATTTTATCAAGAAGTTTATATTTTATGCAGAGCAATTGATGAAGCGGTAGAAGATATAACTTTCTTAGCTCTTCCAATAGAAGAGAATGGAGCATCTAAAAAGCAAATTGAATGGTTAGAAGAATTTTATCAGGAGCAGTTATCCAATCCAACAGATGCTTTATCATCAACTTCTAGAAAGAGGGTTGGCAGAAAAGAGATTCGAGCAGCGATTAGTAATCTACCAATAAGGTCGTCAGATCCTCATACTAGAAGGAAAACTACTGGAGCCATACATGACATACTTTCAGGATTTGTTCATGGTGCTTATGTATTTATTATGGAACTATTTGGGGGCAGAGTACCTAAGTTTCATATGTGTGGAATGTTTGGTACTCCCAGAACAGTCGAATGTATGAGTAATTTTGAAAACCACCTTTATCGTTCTATTGCAATATTTGAATCAGTTGCACATAGATCTGAACGTGTAGAATTAGCATTAAAAGCTATGAAATTAGGCTGCGATTTTGCTGAAATGACAAAATGTCTAGATGAAGAAGAAATACAAAGATTAAAAAGTAGAATAGCTAGGAGTTCGCTTCGTCCAGATTAATTTTGAATTCTGGGATCAGATAATAATCTAACCCCGCCCACTCCCCAACCTTAACCTCAAAGCATTCAATTTAATAAACCCTTCGGCGTCGCGTTGGTTATAAACTTCGTCTTCTTCAAATGTAACATGCTGCATTGAGTACATTGAGTCTTTTGATTTGCGTTTGATAGCGTGAACCGAACCTTTATATAGCTTTAAAACAACTGTTCCGTTTACATAGCGCTGAGATTCATCAATCGCGGCTTGCAACATTTTGCGTTCAGGGCTCCACCAGTAGCCGCAGTAAATTAATTTTGCGTATCTTGGCATTAATTCATCTTTCAAATGCGCTACTTCCCTATCAAGCGTTATGCTTTCAATTGCCCTGTGAGCCTCTAACAAAATTGTGCCACCTGGGGTTTCATATACTCCGCGGCTTTTCATACCAACATATCTATTTTCAACAATATCAATTACACCAACGCCGTGCTTGCCACCTAGTTGGTTAAGTTTTGTTAGTAGTTGAGCTGGTGAAAGTTTTTCACCATTTATCGCTACTGGGTCTCCATTTGCGAATTCAATCTCTACCTCTTCGGCTTTATCTGGAGCCTGTTCTGCAGGAATTGTACGGATTAGCATTGCAGGGTCATATGAAACGAATGGGTCTTCCAGTGATTTACCTTCATATGAAATATGGAGAAGGTTTGCGTCCATTGAATATGGTGGCTCATTTAGTTTTGAAGCAGGAACATCAATGCCGTTTTTATTAGCATATTCTAATAATTTTGTTCTTGAGTTCAAGTCCCACTCTCTCCAAGGGGCGATAATTTTAATCCCCGGCATCATACCATAATAGCCAAGCTCAAAGCGCACTTGGTCATTACCCTTGCCTGTTGCCCCGTGAGAAACCGCATCAGCACCAGTAGCTTGGGCAATTTCAATTTGGCGTTTTGCAATAAGCGGGCGGGCAATAGATGTGCCTAGCAGATATTTACCTTCATAAACTGTGTTGGCACGGAACATAGGAAATACGAAATCCTTCACGAATTCTTCCTTGAGGTCATCAATATATATTTCTTTAATGCCGAATTTTTCAGCTTTGCCACGCACATGCGAGAAATCATCTTCCTGACCAATATCAGCGGTGAAGGTCACAACCTCACACTGATACTCATCCTGCAACCATTTTAGGATAACTGAAGTATCCAGACCGCCAGAGTAAGCCAACACTGCTTTTTTGATTTTTTGCTTTGCCATAAATAGAAATTCTTTGTTATGGCGGGCTAATTAGAGGAATTTTAGGGAATAATCAATTATGAATTACTCCTGCACTATCTAATATTCTCTACTATTTTTCTTGCTTTCATAACTTCGCTATACAATACACCAAATTCTGGAATATTGGCATCCCACTCTACCATGGTGGGCTTTAAGCCCTTGGTTTTTATAGTATATTCGTATAATTTCCATACTTCATCTATTACGTGGTCACTATGTGTATCAATTATATGGTTCTCATATTTTGTATGCCCAGCTAAATGTATGTAGGCAATTTTTGCTGAAGCTATTGCGTCTATATATTTTATAGGGTTATAATTATGGTTAAAGCTGGCAACATAAATATTGTTCACATCCAGCAGCAATTCACAATCTGCCTTTTCAGCAAGTTCAGAAATAAATTCCCACTCCGAAAAATCATGATCAGCAAACTCAACATAGCTTGAAGGATTTTCCAGCGCAATTCTTCTTCCCAGATAATCCTGCACTTTCTTTACCCTGTTTGAAATATGTTCAAGCGCCTCCTTAGTGTAGGGAATGGGCAGAAGATCATGGGTATTTTTATGGTTAACACCTGTGTAACACAGATGGTCTGAAATTGTTTCAGGCTTAATTTTTTCTGCAAATAATTTTAATTTTTTCAGATAGGTCTCGTTTAGTGGGTCAGTACTGCCGATTGAGAGTGAAACACCATGAGTTCGTAGTTTATAGTTTTTTGAAATATCCTGCAGAAACTCAATATAACCACCGTGGGCTTCAAAATAATTTTCAGTAATTACCTCAAACCAGCCAATATCAGGCTTAAATTCTAATATATAATCCCTGTGCGGGCTGCGAAGTCCAAGTCCAAAATATTCTGAAATAGCAGGCATTATCCAAGTCATGTTGATATTTAATTTATAGCATTCGAAGTAAGGAAATTTTACTTTGTAACAAGGAAAATTTGAGCGAGATGGTTATTCATATCTCCGAAAAATTTTCGGCAGTTAGAAAGTAAAATTTACAACTTCCCTTCGGGTTGCTATAAATTAAATATCAACATGACTTAGTCCCTGTCACTTACAAACGCACCAGGAACTTTTACAGCACCAGGCTGATTCCTTATTATAACCCCGCCAGCTCCTAATTTATTCACTGAACTGGGCGCACTACCTACAACTGGCATTGTGTTAAGGTCTGCTACTCCACTACGGTCTTTTGAAGGGGCTGGCGCTGCAACGTTACTGCAATATGCAGGATTAGGCGGTAAATCAGGTTGCTTAAATGAGCCGCAAACCTTCCCGCACTCCTGTTCATTCTCAACATATATCCAGTCAAACCTGTAATTATTCTTGGTCGCCTTACCTGCGCAAGTATGTGAACCATCGGCAGCGCCACAGTCATTTTTTCCTGCCTTTGCTACGCCGAAACATTTGAACGTGCCAGTACCGTAAGCACTGGCATATTCTGGGGCAGAAATTGCTGTAACACCTATGATGGCAGCAGAAATTAGAAGTTTATTCATATAATACTCCCTGAATTTATTAGTTTGCTAAGAGCCTGTCACTGCTATTATACTTCAAATTTAATGCAAATTAAACAGATTTTTACAGTCTACAGAAATTTAAAGTGCAATATACTGTATTTTAATGTGTAATCTGATTAAGACTATGAAATTGATGAATCTATCCAAGATGGGAGATTATATATTCCGCAAATGAGTTTACGGCTGGGCTTGCAGATTTTTTCTGCAATAATGTGATATAAGTTTCATGGAGGTCTGGCAGGTTTTTTTTACGAATGCCGCTTAGCGAATCAGGTATCATTTTTCTTGGTAGAACAGTTATACCTAGACCCGCTTTAACTGCTGCAACTGTGCCTGCAAAGCTTGGGCTAGTGTATACAATACGCCATTTTATGCCAGCTTTATCAAGTGCCTCTAAAGCTCTTTTTCGATATACGCATGGAGCGGGTGACAATACTAAAGGTAAAAATTTGTTTTTATTATCTAAATTCACCCTTGCTGAAGAAACCCAATCTAAATGCTCTATCCACATTGTCGTTCCTTTGTTTTTTTCATTAACTTTTAACTGCTTGATGACCACAAGGTCATAATCACCCCTATTGAATTTATCTATCAGGTGCATTGTGAGGTCGCACTCTACATTAAGCATTACCATAGGGTGTGATGCTGCAAATGCCGAAAGAACTTCAGGCAGATATAATGTCGCAAAATCTTCTGGAGTGCCGAATTTTATTTCACCCTGAACTTCTGGCTCTTTAAACCTAGAAAATAGTTCTTGCCTAACTTCCAGAATTTTTTGAGCGTATCCAAAGAATAACTCACCGTCTGAAGTTAGTTTTATGTTACGCTGAGAGCGGTCAAATAATATTTTACCAATATCCTCTTCAAGTTTTTTTATTTGCTGACTGATTGCAGATTGCGTTCTGTTAATACGCTCTGCCGCTTGTGTGAAATTTCCCGTTTCAGACAGGGCAATGAATATCCGCAGGGATAAAGTGTCTATATCGGGGAATCTATTCATAAGAATATCTTATAGTTTAAATTATAACTATTAATTTCAATTATAAAAAAATTCAAGCTATATAATTAAACACTAAAGTAAATTTTAATAATAACATAAGGAGGTTAATATGAATAAGTTACTAAAATCACTTATCTTTAAGTCTTCATTAATTCAAAAAAATATAGACGAAGAATATTCAGCAAAACACAAAAATTGGATAAGGCTAATCAGGCTCAAAAAGTTACGCCTGAAAATAAAAGATAAAATATATACTCTGGCAAAAAGGTTATCTTATAAATTTCCTGATCAATATAAATCTTCCACTTAGCTATTCACCTTAATCAACTATAAATTGAGGTTAAATGGATATATTACAAGTAATAAGCCAGAATTTGCTAACGCCCGCAGTATTGTTTTTTATACTTGGTATAACGGCAGGTTTTTTCAAATCAGATCTTGAGATACCAAATAGCATCAGCCGCTATCTTTCAATATATCTGATGATGGCAATAGGCTTTAAGGGCGGTGTTGCCATAGCAAATACAACGGTGTTTGGAACTGATGTTATAGGGGCAATATTTGCAGGTGTTGCAATAGGTTTTCTGCAACCATTCATTGGCTATTTCCTGTTAAAGAGAACTACTAAGCTAGATAGCGCAACAGCCGCAGCAGTAGCAGCGCATTATGGCTCTATCAGCATGGTAACATTTGCAACCGCAGCAGCCTTTTTAAAAGTCAACGAAGTGGTATATGCAGGCTACATAGTTGCGATACTTGCCTTAATGGAGGCACCAGCGATACTTGCTGGTTTATTCATAGCACATAAGGCAGACCCAAAAACCAAGCACGAAAATGAAGAAAAGAAACTAGCTAAGGAAATATTTACTAATGGCGCTATTCTCCTTTTATTCGGTTCATTCCTGATAGGCTGGATAACAGGGCAAAGCGGCATGAATAAAATGGAGGGTTTTTTAGTTACGCCATTCCAAGGTATTCTTGCCCTATTCCTTCTTGATATGGGTTTGCTGGTAGCAAAAAATATCCATCATCTAAAAAACTTTACGTTACCTCTAGCACTTTTTGGAATATATATGCCACTTATAGGTTCTTGTGTAGGCCTTGGAACAAGCTATATGCTCGGGCTTGATGTTGGAACAGGAACATTATTCACAGTTCTATGCGCCAGTGCGTCCTATATTGCTGTGCCTGCGGCGATGCGATTAGCCCTGCCAGAAGCCAAGGCAGCAATATACATACCAATGAGTTTAGCTATAACTTTCCCCTTCAATGTAGTATTAGGCATACCACTTTATTACACACTGGCTGGGAAGATACTATAGTAAAATAACCAATTTTAATGGGCGAATATATCTTCATTCTGCCAGCCTAGAATATCAAGCTCTACCCTGCTTTCAATGAAGCAAAAACATTTCTTCGCAAGAGCTGTACGATTTTCTGCTTCAAGCATTTTATAAAGCCGCTCCTTTAATTTATGGAGATAAAATACATCAGATGCAGCATATTCAAGTTGCTTGTCAGTCAAGCCACCACTCCAATCAGAGCATTGAGCCTGTTTTGAAAGGTCTATCTCCAAAACCTCCTTCACCAGATCTTTT
>DQGZ01000206.1:0-368 GCA_003531345.1 Alphaproteobacteria bacterium
AGCCACGCTCTGCGTTGTCCACCTGCATGGAAGAGAACCCTAAGTCCATCAAAATTCCGTCAACCTCGGATATATTCAAATTTTTTAGTGCTTTATCAAAATCAGCAAATTCGAAATTAAAATAATGAAAGCGCTCACCATATTTTTCTTTTAGCTTATCAGCAAATTTTTTAGTGTAAGGGTCTCGGTCAATTGCTATTACAGTAACATTAGCCACTTCCAGAATTTTGGATGTATGCCCTCCTGCACCAAAGGTCAGGTCAACATAAACCCCGCCATCTTTTAGGCCTAACATCTCCACTGATTCATCCAGCAATACGGAAATATGTTCTTGGTTAGATATAAGTTGTTAGTTCTTAGTTGTTAGT
>DQGZ01000206.1:582-7903 GCA_003531345.1 Alphaproteobacteria bacterium
AGTTGTTAGTTCTTAGTTGTTAGTTCAAGCGTTTTAACGTAAAACAACAAACTAACAATGAAAAATAAACTACCTACGTCTTTGATGTGTTAAGCACTTAGATTTGCTATTTGGTTATCATATTCAAATAGATATAGAAGATTTCGTAAATTCAAACCTCTTTCTGTTTTCAGTTCTGGGTCTTTATTGATTATTATTTTAACATCATCCCGTGCAGCAAATAAAAACTCCTTGTCCTCTGGTAATTGGGCTATTTTAAAATCTGGCATACCGCTTTGCTTTGTACCAAGCAGGTCACCGCTGCCACGCAGTGCCATATCTTCCTCTGATATACGAAATCCGTCCTCTGTTTCCCGCAATATCTTCAACCTTGAAACCCCATTTTCTGATAATCCCTTGCCGTATAATAATATACAGGTTGATTGCTCTGCCCCCCTGCCAACCCTGCCCCGCAGCTGGTGCAATTGTGAAAGACCGAACTTATTCGCCTCCTCAATTATCATTATATTAGCTTCGGGTACATTAACGCCAACTTCAATAACAGTGGTTGAAACCATAATGGTTGCCTCACCTGTTTTGAATTTTTCCATATTATGGTTTTTTAATTCTGGCTTTAATTTGCCATGAACCAAAACCACTTTTTCACCAAATATTTTTTTCAGCATCTCATATCTTTTTTCTGCACTTCCCTCAGCTAATTTTTTACCTTCTAAAATTTCGTCTTGTGTGCCTTCTTCAATTAATGGGCAAACCCAATAAACACGGCTGCCTTCCTTTAGCTTTCTTTTTATCGCCTCTATCAGCTCATCGCTTTTATCCACGCTCATTATCCTGGTATCTATTGGCTTTCTGCCTGCTGGTTTTTCATCAAGTATGGAAATTTCCATATCACCATAAAGTGTCATGGCAAGGGTTCTTGGTATTGGGGTTGCGGTCATTAATAATATATCAACCTCACCACCTTTTCTTCCTAATTCCATGCGCTGTTTTACACCGAACCTGTGCTGCTCATCTATCACTGCGAAAGCAAGGTTCTTAAATATTACCTTTTCCTGAAAAAGTGAATGGGTACCGAATATGATGTTATATTCACCTTCCGCTATGCCATTTTGTATCGCAGATTTTTCAGATGGTTTAAGTGAGCCAGTTAATAAAACAGGTTTTATATTTTCATTTAAAACTTCATCCTGCTTTATTATTGACTTAAAAAATTCAAACTGCTGTTTTGCAAGTATTTCCGTTGGTGCCATAAAGGTGGTTTGAAAACCTGCTTCTAAAGCATTTAACATTGCAATTACAGCAACTATGGTTTTACCACTGCCAACATCACCCTGTAGTAACCTGAACATTCTATTTTCACTTTTCATGTCAGTGAATATTTCTGCCAGAACATTATTCTGTGAATTTGTAAGTTTGAAACCAACTTTATTTAAAAATCTTTCTTCAAATTTCTGAGAACTTAAAATAGTTTTACCCTTTTGTTTTGCTATCATCTTCCGGCTTAAGCCAAGCGCAAGCTGGCTTGCCAGCAATTCATCATATGCAAGGCGTTGCCTGTCAGGCGAAAACTTTAAATGTGCAATAGTTGAAGTTGGGTTGTGAATATTATGCAATGAGTTTTTAAAACCCTGCCAGTTATTTTTTTTTAAATATGCACCATCCTGCCACTCTGGCAATTCTGGTATTTTTTGTAATGCCTCACTGATTATTCTAGCCAGAAATTTATTATTTAACCCCTCAGTAAGCGGGTAAACAGGTTCATATTCACGAACCTTATCTGAACTACCCGCAGGTAAAATATAAGCTGGGTGAGTTATCTGTAACTCTCCTTTAAAACGCTCTGCCTTGCCAACTATAATTTTTATTGAACCATCAGAAAGAACATCGTTTATATATTTTTCACTGGCGTTAAAAAATACCAGATTCAAAACTGAATTATTACCAGTTGTAATAACTTTATAATATTTTTTGCGTGGCCCTAGGGTTTTTACTTCGGTTCTTATCACCTGCACTGTTGTTATTATCAACTCACCATCTGTAATTTTTTGCAGGTCAGGCTCTTTCTGGTATTTCAGGATAGTATGCGGCAAGTGGAATAATACGTCTTTGATAACTGGCTGGCGATTATTTGCCTCTAATAACCTTATTAGCAATTCACCACTTTTTTCACCAACGCCTTTTATCGCAGACAGGTTGAGAAAAAAGTAATTTAATATATTTGGCCTCATTTAAATGGTTGCGATAAGTTTTTTCATATCCGTTACTGGTCTTGCACCAAGATATTTTATAACTTCAGCAGCACAAAGCGAAGCAATATGCCCGCATTTTTCAACATTATAATTTTGTGTCAGACCATATAGGAAACCAGCAGCATACATATCACCTGCGCCAGTAACATCATAAACCTCATCAACTTTTACCGCCTCAATGTCATATATCTTGCCAGATTCTATAACATAACTGCCCTGATCACCCTTGGTAAGACAGGATATTGCATTCAAAGCTATGAATTTATGTAGAACCTCCCTTAGGTCAGCCCCTTCATACAGCGCAAGACTTTCATTTTCGTTAGCAAAGATTATATCTGCATCCTGCTCACATAGTTTTATAAAATCATTTTTATGACGCTGCACACAAAACGGGTCAGACAGTGTAAACGCCACTTTTGTGTTGTGTATTTTAGCAAATTTAATCGCTTTTTTTACAGCCGCTTTTGCATCAGGGTTGTCAAATAAATATCCTTCAAAGAATAATATCTCAGAATTTTTAATATCTTCCTCTTTAATATCCTGTTCGCTTATCAGAACATCAAAATCCAGATAGGTTGCCATGGTGCGCTCAACCCTTTTTCTGTTGCCTTCCAATTCTTCTTCAGTAACTATAATGATACATTTTGAAGTTGAGGCTCCTTTTTCGGATGGTTCGGCAATTAGTTTTGCCCCAGCTTTCTCTATCTCTTTTTTAAATATCTTTCCCAGATAATCATTTTTTGTTTTACCAATAAAGGCGGACTTACCCCCCAAAAGAGAAAAGCCAGCAATAGTGTTTGCTGAAGAACCACCAGAACACTCAGTTGCCACGCCCAATTGCTCATAGAGAATTTTTGCTGTTTTTGCATCTACCAGCTTCATAGCACCTTTTGGTAGGTTATTTTTATCAAGGAACTCCTGTTTTTTATAGGATATAATGTCTACAATAGCACTTCCAAGCCCTATTACGCCGTATTCTTTATTAGTCATAATTAATATTATAAGTTTATATTCTGGTATGTAGTTTAAAATAAATTTTTGCTGCTTGATAGATTTTTTTTGTTATAGTACTATGAAGTGCGTTTTAGGCACTGTTAGCAAAGGGGTTCTATGCAGAATAGCATTCATGTCAATGATGGTTTAGTTCTGGCTTCAGGAGACAGGTTTTTTAAAACAATAGGTGAGGTATCCGCTGAACTCAAGATAAGCCCACACGTATTACGCTTTTGGGAGTCAAAGTTCTTTGCCATAAAACCACACAAAAGACGGGGCGGGCATAGATATTACAGCAACAATGATATTGAAACGATTGTTGAAATAAAATCCCTCCTTTATGAAAAGGGCTACACAATAAAAGGAGCTCAGCGCTTTCTAAAGGAAAAAAAGAATATCTCCCTGATTGAAAGAGAGGAGGAGTTGAATACAGAAAACCATTATAGTAATCATATGCAGTCATCTTTGTTTGAAAGTACTTTAGTTAAAAAAACTGCAAATGACTCTCCAAAGGTTATAAATTTTAGAAATTCTGTACTGGATAAAATTGATAAAAAACTTGTTATGTTGTTTATAAAGGAGTTAGAATCAATAAAAAATATTTTACAGGAAGCTTAGGCACTGTGAATAAAGGTTTATGAATTTGCAATTCGATTAATTTTACCAGAGGGCAAAATAAATTTTAGAAAATTTAGTGGCTCTAAATTGAAAAATTTATCGCAGTAATCTGATAAAATTAATAATTGCCTTAGGTTGCGGTAAAAAATAGTAATCAGTTTGTTAAAAATGTTTCTCATAGACCACTATGAAAACAATTTTTTGCCTGCTGATCACTATTTTTTTGCTTATAACAAATTTTATAAACCTTTGTCCACAGTGCCTAAATGACCTCATATAAAAAAGTTCTGATAGTTGAAGATAATGAGCTGAATTTAAAGCTTTTTACTGACCCGCTTGAAACACTGAAAGTAAAAACCATACAAAGCAAAGATGGTAGGCTGGTTAAGGAAATATGCCTTAATGACCCCCCTAACCTCGTAATAATGGACATTCAGCTACCTAATATTTCTGGAATTGATATAATACAAAGCCTGAAAGCTGACCATAAACTTAAAGATATACCAATAATAGCCGTTACCGCATTTGCAATGCAGGACGACAGGGAAAACATTTTAAACGCAGGTTGCGAGGAATATCTTTCCAAACCAATTTCAATCGGTGTTTTTCTTGATACTGTTAAAAAATATATTTAAACCTTACAATTATTACTTAAAATATATATTCATACGGTAAAAAATGACAGGAAAAGTACTAGTAATTGACGATCTGGAGCCAAACCTAAGACTGCTGGAAGCCAAGCTTAAAAGCGAGTATTATACTGTTTATACTGCAACCAACGGCTATGACGGCATAAAGATAGCAAAAGAAAAAATGCCAGACATAATCCTGCTTGATGTTATGATGCCGCAAATAGATGGTTTTACCACCTGTAAAAAACTCAAAGAAGACGAACAAACAGCTGGTATACCTATTGTAATGGTAACTGCACTTACCGAACAGGAAGACAGGGTAAAGGGTTTAAATTGTGGTGCAGATGATTTTATAACCAAACCTATTGATGAGTTTCACTTATTTGTAAGGGTGCGCTCCCTGATAAGGATAAAAGAACTATTCGATGAGTTGAAATTAAGGGATATAACTTATTCTAATTTTGGTGGAAGCAAAAATTTTCTAAAGTCACAAACAGAAAAATTGAACTCCAAAATAATACTCATTGATGATGATGTATTTGAAATAAAAAAAATAAAAGCTGCACTTGAAAGTGAAGGACACACGCTGATAGTTTTCAACCCTGATCAGCCACTTGAGAAAATTCAGGAACATGACTTTGACCTAGTGATAGTAAACACCCTGCTTGATGAAGAGCGCGCCCTGAGAATGTCTGTTGAAATAAAGGGTATGACCAATAAAAAGAGGGTGCCTATTATAATTCTTGTTGATGAATCAGATAAAAAAGTGATGTTGAAAGGTCTACAGATTGGGATTGATGATTACGTTCTTGAACCGCTTGATATAAATGAGCTTCTGGCAAGAACCAGAACCCTGCTTAGAAGAAAAAAATATCAGGATTCTCTGCGGCATGGTATTGAAGATAGTATAAATGCCTCAGTAATTGATCAACTTACAAAATTGTATAACCGACGCTATCTTGAAACTCACCTTGGCACTATTTTTGAAGAGGCTAAACAAAAGAAGGATAGAATTGTTCTACTTACAATTGATATTGATAATTTTAAAAAAATCAATGACAGACCAGGCTGGGGGCATTCAATAGGTGATGAAGTTCTCAAAGAGGTAGCTGATAGGATAAAACAATGTGTTCGTGATAATGACCTTGCAGTCAGGCATGGCGGTGAAGAGTTTATAGCAGTGCTGACCAATACAACCGTTGAGAATGGCACTATAGTAGCAGAGCGTATAAGAAAAAAAATTGCAGACACCCCTATAAAAATCTCTGTTGAACCTTATGGGATAGATGTTACTGTCAGCATAGGAGATGCGGTAATGCGCCATGAAGGAGACAGTCCTGAAGACCTTATAAACAGATCAGATGAAATGTTGTATAAGGCAAAAACAACTGGAAAGAACAAAGTGGTTTCTGAAGAATGATATTTGGTTCAATTTTAAATAATTTACGAAATCTACTGCCCAGTTCTGAAGGATATTTCGGCAGAATATACTCCATACTTAACAAAATAGTTCTGGTAACACTGGCACTTGCTGCAATTGCCTGGTATAAATTTGATTACATAGCTAGCCTGCTGATCAATAACCATGATATAAAAATTGCAGTTGAAAAAATATTGTTTGAGTCAACTGGTAAAAAAGCTGTAGTTGAAGGTGATGTAGTTTTTATTACAACCCCTGAACCTGAGATAGTTGTAAAAAAAATCAATATCCAGAACCCTGTTGGGGCATTTAAAGAATCATATGCACAGATAGACACGTTGAAAACAAACCCTGATTTGCTAAGCCTAGTATTTGGCAACATAAGCTTTGACCGTATATATCTAGAAAATGTTATCTTGAACAATCAAGAAAACAGCTCTTCGGTAAATGAAGGAAGTGGTTTTGACCTGAAAAATAATTTTTACATAGTTTCAGATAAAAACGTAAAGATTAAAAATATTGAAATAAATAATTACAAAAAAAGTTTAAAATCTGACTCATATATCAATCGTAAAATATTTTTTACCGATCTTGAATATAATAACCACCTAGAGAACTATGAGGGACAAATATTAAAAGGTTCCGTATATTCGCCAGCCACTAATGAAAATTATATTTTCCTACTGGATTTCAAGAACGGAATATTCTCAGAAACCCCAATATCAGGAAGGGTCTATTCAAATGATGTAGAGCTTACTTTAACTGGTAAAAGTAACCTTAACAATAATAGTTACAATATTTCAGTATCAGGAAAGATAAATAACTTTACCAGAAAGCTAACCCAAACTATCGGGCTTTCTGATAAAATATCGGCAGCAATAAAGGAGGGTGAACAGGCAACCCTTAATTTAAATGCCGAATATTCTAATAGTAAATTAAAATTATCAGGGTTTAAAGTGGTTAGTGATTATATAGATTTTAACCTCAACTCAGAAACCATATTTTCCTCACGCATAGATACAAAATTGAACATCAATATACCTAAATTCAATTACTCAAATACCTTCAAAGATAGCGGAGAAATATCAAATATAAAAAGAATTACAAAAATTGAAAAAGACTTTCAGCAGCGATTAAATAACTTCTTCCTTTTTTCGCTTGGAGACGACATTGATTTTGAGGTTCTGGTAAACATAGATTCAATTCAATATTCTGATGAAAGCCTAGGCAAAATGAACCTTACCTCTAAATATTTAAACCAGCGTTTCTCACTGGATAAATTTATTGTTATTCTTCCTGGTGGCGCTGGGGTTTCATCCGCAGCGCTGATAGATGTTGAGCCAGATAAAAAAGCAATGAATGGCTCGCTTGTCTTTAAGCTGACAGGAAAAAAATTCGATGGTCTATTA
>DQGZ01000074.1 GCA_003531345.1 Alphaproteobacteria bacterium
TTAACTCTGCTCAATCAAAATATCAAAACACCTGCTTATGTGCTTGATGAGGCTGCGCTTGAAAGAAACCTTAACAATATAAAAGACGTAAAAGACCGTAGTGGGGCTAAAATAATACTGGCGCTGAAAGGGTTTTCGATGTTTCCCTCATTCCATTTATTCAAGCCATATTTAGACGGCACAACCGCCAGCGGCATTTATGAGGCAAAACTGGGGCAAGAATATTTCGGCAAGGAAGTGCATGTTTATAGCCCAGCCTATGATGATGATGAAATTGAGCAGCTTATACCTATTGCAGATCATATAATATTTAACTCTTCTAACCAGTTAAAAAAATATGCTGCCAGAATAAAAAAGGAGAACCAAAAAATTCATTTAGGCTTAAGGGTTAACCCAGAATTGCAGGAAGTGGGAACAGCACTTTATAACCCTTGCGCCCCCTGCTCTCGCATGGGGTCTATTAAAAGTGAAATCAGTGAAGATGTATTTGATTATATAGACGGGCTGCATTTTCATATATTATGTGAATCACTGGCGGAGTCATCAGTACGCCTGATTGATCTAGTAGAAGAAAAATTTGGTGAATGGCTAGGTAACATAAAATGGATAAATTTCGGCGGTGGGCATTACATAAACCATAAAGAATATGATAAGGAAAAGCTGATTGACCGCATAAAAAAATTCAAAGCCAAACATAATATTGAAGTGATTTTAGAACCAGGTGGTACAATGGTTATGAACGCTGGTTATTTAGTTACTACTGTATTGGATAAGATAAAAAATGAAAAAGAGATATTAGTTCTGGATACTTCCGCAACTGCACATATGCCAGATGTTCTGGAAATGCCTTATCGACCGAATTTGTTTAAACTAGGGAATCGTAGCAACTCGTCTGATGCTCCTCGTAATGACGAAACTGTTTTTGACCACGGCGCACAGCCAAATGAGAAAAAATATAACTACCTACTCGGCGGGCGCACTTGCTTAACTGGTGATGTGATTGGCGAATATAGTTTTGATGCACCCATTAATATTGGTGATAAGCTGGTATTTACCTGTATGATGCAATATAGCTTTGTAAAGAACACTACATTTAACGGCATTCCCTTGCCTGACCTTGGCATACTAAAAAAGAACGGCGAATATGAAGTTTACCGCAGGTTTGGTTATGAAGATTTTAAGAATAAATTAGGCTAGTTTTACTTACCCTAAAGGAGCTTATTCTAAATGAAAACTCTACAATGTTCTGCTTAATTATATCTAATCCAGCCTCTGGGTGAACTCTTTACAGAATTTGCCACTGGTTGATGCTAAGGCACGCTCTTTTGAGTATCGCATGGCTGGTATAAGCCTTCCAACCCACGCAAAGATACTTTTCTCATTCATATATTCTGCATATTGAACATATTCTGGGTAGTTTGACAGGTGGTTCTCTTCCGTTCTTGCACGAATATAATATATAGCATTAACAAGAAGCAGTAATATTGAGCATTTCAGCGCATTTTCCCAACCTAAATTAGGCATGAATGGAACTGATATAAGCCACCACGAAACATTTTTGAACACATAAGCAGGGTGCTTGCATAAGGCGTATGGCCCACAGGTAATTATTCCACGATAGGTAAGGTTTGAGAACCTATAACCGAATGCAACAGTTGCCAGTGAATATAAAAGTTCAAGCGCTAATATCAATGAACCCCAGATAGTATACCAGAATACATCGCCATCAAGCATATGCCCCCAGTAATAGCCATCATCATAGTTGAAATATTTACCATAAAACAAGCTGCCCCAGAATGGCTGATAACCTATTAAACAAACTATCCAACCTAATGCTGTTGGCTCTGTTGAGTATATCTGCGAATTGAATATTTTTAAGGTGAACACATAGCCTATAACTGCAAATAGAAGGTCAATGGTGAATATGAAATTATTTGCATAATCAAAGAAGGCATGAAAATCTTCTATCTTATCGGTATTGTAATTATTGTAATAATTTATGTTATTAAGCATATAGCCGAACATCAGTGGAAGGAAAAAACCCTTGATTATCCATGATTTTATATGCTCAATTATGTACCTTCTGTTAGTATTCTTAAAATCAAAGAGGAATAACCTGCCAAAATGATAGTAGGAATCTTCTGGTTTTTGCATTCCACAATCAACATACGCAACATAAGGTATTGCCGCCAGCATTATAACTGGCATCAGGTTTCTTAAGTGAAACCAATAAACTTCAAAGAAGGGCTCTTTATATACTGGAAGTAGCCAATATAAAAAATATAGAAAACCAAAAGTTGCATACAGACCAACCAGTTTTATAATAACCCTTTTGGGGTTAAAATCTCTCAATGGCTTAACCGAAACGGCATAATTTTTGTGAATGACTTCACGACCAACCGTGAGGTCAAAAATTATTTGCGGCAACACAGTAAGCACTATTGTTATGTACAGCTCTACTGGCTGGATACCTGATGAAACCACATGGAAATAACGGATAAGCACGAAGAATATCACGCAGGAAAAAATATTAACAAAAAAATTGGTCGATGATTTTGGCAACTTTAATTCTGTTGCCGTACTATTGTCAGATTTTTTTACAGATGACATTTATAGATACTTTTAGTTTTAGTGGATAAATTTTAGTAATTGTGTGCGGGGGTTATGTCAACTTATGTTGTTATATAATTTATTGAAAACTATTTTCGCCACTATATAAACAGCTTATGAAAAAAATACTGTTTTTAATATTAATATGCTTCTCACTGAATGCTGCATTAGCAGAAAATAATCTGTGCAGCTCAGGTGATGCTGGTTCATGCGATAGTGATATTAGTTGTGAAATTAACTGTGATAATTGTAGCAATTGCAGTTTCAGTGAGAAAACCATCCAGCAGGACATTGGAGTTCCAAACTCCAACTTGCTCGCAAGCCTGCCCTTTAAGCACATTAAGAATAGATCTTTAGCAAATAACTATTTCAGCCCGCCTGTTAAGCCGCCCTCATTAGCGTAAAAGAAATGTAATTGAGTAAAACACTATATATAAACACTAATAAAACCAACTTTATGAAAAACACATTATTATTTATCTTATCAATAATATCCGCCGTATTGCTCGGGTATGTTATTTTCCTAAAATCACCTGCGGGATTAAAGGAGCTGAGCGTAAAATCCAGTAAAGAGGTGGAGATAAAAGAAATCTCCCTAGGCAAAGCAGACGCACCAATTGAAGTGGCGGAATATTCGTCTTTTGATTGCAAAACCTGCTCAGACTTCCACAAAAACTCATTCCCTAAATTCAAGCGTGACTATATTGACAGCGGCAAGGTGAAATATGTTATGAAAGATTTTATAACTAACCAGAACGCATTATTCACTGCCATGCTGCCTAAATGCGCCCCTGCTGAAAAACAGTTTGAACTGGCACAGGCAATCTACATAGACCAGAGCATATGGGGGCAGAATGTAATTCCGTTAAAAGAACTGAGGATAATTGCAGGTAAATTTGGAATTAATGATGCGGATTTTTATAACTGCATTGAAAACAGCAAGCTTGCCATGAATATTTTAACTGGTCAGCAGGATGCCTTTAAAAAACTTGGGGTCATCACTCCACCAACTTTTTTGATCAATGGTGAAAAACTTGAAAGATTCGCTACAATTGATGACCTGACTGCAGCAATAGAAGCTAAGTCTGCTGGCAGGTCTATCAATGAAAGTTTCTGGAAAGAAGCAAGCGAGCTTTTGACCCACACACCCGATGATAAGTTCCTCGGAAACTTTGATGCACCAGTAACTATAATTGAGTATGCGTCTCTTTCATGCCCGCATTGTGCAAAATTCCATAATGAAATTTTACCGCAGGTTAAGAAAGAGTTGATTGAAACTGGAAAAGTAAAATTCATTTTCAGAAATTTTCCACTCAATAAGGCAGCAATAAAAGGTGCTATACTTGTTGAGTGCTCAGGAAAAGAACAATATTACAGCATATTAGGTAAATTATATGGAAAACAGCAATACTGGGCTTTCAACGAAGCGGAGATAGACAGCAAGCTAAAAGAAATAGCCTCTGAAGAGAATATAAGCGCTGAACGCTTTGCAAACTGCATGGCAAACAAAGAGCTGGAGAATAATATTGTTCTGAAGTCTCATGCTGCCGCTTCAAAACTTGGCATCAACTCAACCCCTGCATTTTTTATAAATGGCAAAAAAGTTGAACATATGCACAGCTTTGATGAAGTAAAAAAAGCAGTTGATGAGGCAAAATAATAAATTAATGCCGCAGTAATAACATTTTGCTTTTAGCCCGATTGTTACTTATATAGTTTAGATATTATGTATAATCATGTCTAAATTTAAGTAACAATATGGGTAAAATTCTAAGTACAAAAATCGTTCAGGCGGGTAAAGTTAATTTTTCCAATGATCTGCCTTTTGTTTTAATTTCGGGGCCGTGCCAAGTTGAAAGCCGTGACCATGCACTGATGACCGCTGAAAAACTGGTTAAAATAACTAACAAGCTTGGTATACCTTTTGTTTATAAAAGCAGTTTTGACAAGGCAAACCGAACCAGCCTAAAAGGTAAGCGTGGCTTCGGGCTTGAGAACAGCCTAGCTATATTTGAGGAAATAAAAAGCACGTTCAAATGCCCAGTTCTTACTGACGTGCATAATGAAGCGCAATGTGCAATAGCCGCACAGGTGGTTGACATACTTCAGATACCTGCATTTTTATGCAGGCAGACCGACTTGCTAATCGCAGCTGCAAAAACAGGAAAAATTGTCAACGTAAAGAAAGGGCAATTTCTTGCACCATGGGACATGAAAAACGTGGTTGATAAAATAACCGAATCTGGAAACCAAAATGTTCTGGTTACTGAGCGTGGATCAAGCTTTGGGTATAACACTCTGGTAACTGATTTTCGTGGACTGCCCATAATGGCGGAACAAACCCAGATGCCAGTTATCTATGACGCTACTCACTCCGTTCAGCAACCTGGTGGCATGGGCAAGGCAAGCGGTGGCGACAGAAGATTTGTTGAAACACTGGCAAAGGCGGCAATTGCTGTTGGCGTTGCTGGGGTATTCATGGAATCACACCAAGACCCTGACAATGCGCCATCAGATGGCCCATGTATGGTAAAGCTGGACAATATTGAAGAGCTGCTAAAAAGACTTCAGGAATTTGACATAATTGCCAAGAAACACAAAAACTGATGAATTCCAGTAAAAAAATCTATGGGTTTTCACTGATAGAAGTTTCGTTACTTCTTGTTGTTTTCAGCGTACTTGCTGTAGTTGCTTTGCAGAATATAACTTCTGGTTATGAGAATGAAAAAAATGAGCAGGTATTTAAAAAATTAAAACTGATAAGAACCGCAATTTTGAATTATGTCAGGGAAACTGGCCATTACCCATGCCCTGCAAACCCCTACCTGCCAACTACAGATGAATTTTATGCAAAAGGCCAGCGAGATAGTGAAGGTAATTGCAAATTTGTAGTTGACTGTACTACTGCCACGCCTGGCGGCTCTGCGCCTGATAATGTGTTATGTTATAAAAGCAACTCCGTAGATAGAGCCAATTTATCAGTCAATTATGGTATAGTTGATGCAGACTATATAATGGGCAGTGTTCCCTGTGAAGATTTGGGTCTTAACCGTGATTGTCTTACCACTAATGACGGGCAGAAGATAACTTATGCAACCTCCACCTATTTAAGCAAACCTTCGCCCTGCGTTTCATTCGTTGCTAATTCGGGGTTGAACACTATTTCTGGCGCTTATAAACTTAAGATACTGAAAAATTTTAACCCTGCGGTAAATCTTGCTTCAAATTATGCAAGCAATAAAATGTTTTCATCTAGTGCAAATGAACCTGAATTTGTGCTTATCTATCATGGCTCTGACGGGGTGGGAAGCTGGTCAAAATCTGGCATACGTGTGGAGGCCACCTCAGTTTCATCGGGTGGACTGATAAATGATAACCTTTACCAGCAGGTTAACCACAATATCAATTCATCTCAGCAACTTGATGAATATTTCCTCTCCCCCGCAAGACCGCTAGACACACCAGATGCAAACCTTACATCCACCAACCCGAAAATTATCTTCGGAGATATTTTATTGTATGGCAAGGCGAGTGACACAGACCTCCCTAAAAAAATATGCCTGAACTGCCAAAGCTGTGATGTTGGCTGGATAGATAAAGTTGAAAAGCTGGACAGCTTCACAAGTTGTGCCAGCTCAGTTCCTGATGCCGCAACCGTGTGTAATTAATGCGTTATATAGTAATATTCTGCTTGCTTGTCATTTTTACCAGCACAAATTCTAATGCAGGCAATCTCTATGAAAAATCGGTATTTGAAAGAACTGATAGGGATTATCTTTTATACCTACCTAATGTTTATGCTAGTTTAGGTAAAAGGGAAAAGCTACCATTGATAATTGCACTCCATGGCGGAGGCTGGAACAATCAGACCCACATGGAAATGACAGGGCTGAACGAAACCGCAGAAAAAAGCGGCTTTGCCGTGGCATACCCCAATGGAATGGGCAATATACCAAGCTTACGCAACTGGAGTTCTACCCAGTGCTGTGGCGCAAATGACGGGTTTGCCAACCCTGACATCGGATTCATTAAAAAACTTATCTCACAGGTAACTAAAGAATATAAAATAGACCCCAAACGGGTTTTTGTTTCTGGTCATTCTAACGGTGGAGGAAGGCTTGCGTATGAACTTGGTTGTTTTCTACCTACCAAGATAAAAGCAGTTGCTGTTAATGCCAGCCCTGTTGCAGACTGGCTTATTTTAAATAAATGCAAAAACCCTAAAGTACCAATATTACACACGCACGGCGCAAAAGACCAATGCGCACCGTTTTTTGGGCTTGGCATGTGTGGAACCTGCTTTGCATCAATGTTTTCATTCAACAACTTACAAATAGCACCAGCGCTACAGAATAATATATGCTTTAATGTTCCATCAGCTATTGAAACAATTGTCAGAAATTACCACTGCAAAACATCAAAAAAGATAGATCTTGCAAAAAATGTTCAATGCAACTTCATAAGTGAGTGCGATAATAACTCTACCGTGGGCTTATGTGCGTTCACCAATGCTGGGCATACCTGGGCAGGAGGCAAATATGACGGTGGTGAGGTATGCAGGCAGGACAAGGAATCCTCATTATGCAAAAAATATTTTGAAATATTAGGCAAGATAAATAAAGATGTTTCGCTGAATGATATTATCTGGGGCTTTTTTTCAGGTATCAGGTAGTTTTTCCTTTTCCGTTTTTGCTATAAGTGTATATTTAGGCAGATGTTAGATTTAAGGCGTTATGCGTTGCAACTCCTCTCCCTCTGGGAGAGGAGATACAGCGCAAGTCTAACTTCTATCATCTAATGTACTTGCCTATGCGGGAAGAAAAAAAGAATTATGAAAAAAATAATATCAAAGGATAGAAATTTTAGAATATCAAAACTGATACCAAGTATCATAACCCTTGCAGGCATATGCTTTGGCTTGAGCGCCATACGCTATGCAATTGCTGGAAAATTTGAAATTGCGGTAAGTTTTGTACTAATTGCAACTTTCATTGACGTACTGGACGGCAAATTTGCCCGAGCCTTAAAAGCAGTTAGTAGATCGGAAGAGCGT
>DQGZ01000105.1 GCA_003531345.1 Alphaproteobacteria bacterium
GTTTGTTTTCAACTGCTTAATCTATCTCCCCATCATTAGCACCACTTAGGGAGATGCAAACCCCAGCTAAGCCTTTTTTCAGAAAAGATTAGCTGGATATATGGGCTGAGATTAGCTGATTTTTACTTATAATAATATCATTATTAATATCTATAATATAATAAATTGATTTAATTACTATGAATACAAAATTATTAATTAACTAATTTCTTTGAGTTAATTTAATATCAACAGCTTGAGGCCCTGTCATTGTAAATCCTAAATTGAAAAAAACCATATCACCAACCTTTATTTTATCCCAAAGAAATTTCTCAAATTTGCTAAAATGTGCAAATATTTTACTTCCTAATTCCACGCAGTTTATATAAGTGTAATTATCGTGTAATATAGTAATTGTACCTTTATATTGAACTTTACTTCCATTTGTATCCCTAACGATACCCTTTGTTTCCTTCCTTGCATCTGGGTGCATAGGGGTTGATTTTAAACGTTCAAAAATTTCATAAGCACCAGACTTATTACCAAAAAGAAAATAATGTCTGGCTAAGTATAATTGTGCTACAAGATTACTATCACCATGAGTAAAACTTCTTTTTAAAAAATGTATTATTTCTGCTATATAATTTTTATTAAGCTCAAGCATTATCTATAAATAACTTTCTGTTAAATATAGAAAGTTCAAGAGATAAAATCTATGAAATTAATAATGTTTTAATATGCTACAATATTCTGTAAGGTAGTAGAACTTATTGAAAGAATAAATCACTCTAAAAACTCCTCCATGTCCGGTATTCTGGTAAAGGCTATCTTAGTTCCGGTAAAACTGCGGCCTTGGGTCGGTAGCATACCCAGTAATATACTATCCCGGCCATATTTGTGGTTTATTCTATCAATAGCATTTGAAATGCTTTCCTGCTTTTTGCGTTTCTTGCTTAATTCTGCTGGTAATGGGTCAAATAACTCTGGCTGGCCAGAATTTGCCTCAGAGAGTTCATAAGCAGTAACAGATACCTTCTTCAACTTTTGCCCTTTCATTTGCGGTTTAAGAGCCTTCCATATCTCATTTAGCATCTGGGTAAGGGTTATACTATCCTGTGCCTTAATACACTTCATACTGCCTTCTAACCTCTGGCCGCTTTCCAGCCGTGTTGAAAAGTGAAGTGCTGATGCGTAATATCCTAACCTTTTCAACCTGGACGCAACTTTTAAAGTCAACCTACGCGCTACAAATTTTGCCTTATCAGGACTTCTTAATTCCGGTGACATAACATGGCTATGGCCTATACTACGCTTTTTAGTCACTTCTTCCGGCAGGTCAATTCCGCGCAGTAGATACCACATTCTGTCACCCCAGATGCTACCCCAGACCTTTCTCATTTGCTTGGCAGACATTGCCCATATATCAGCAAAGTTCTTTACACCTGCTTTAATCAGGCGCTTTTCCATGCTGTAGCCAATTCCAGGAAAATCCCTTAATTTTAGTTTAAGCAGTTTATCCGGCAGATCATGCTTATGTAATATTACTAGGCCATCAGGCTTTTGCAGTTCAGTTGCCAATTTTGCGAGATACTTATTTGGCGCAATACCTATGGAGCATTTAACAAATTCACCGACATTTTTTGCCAACCCCTTCTTAATTGACAGGGCGATTTTGGTTGCAACCTCTTCAGAAGATTCATTATCCATCAACTTACACGCTACTTCATCAATCGAACAAACAGCACTTACCGGGATATGTTTTTCAACCTCTTCCTTAATCCTATTATGAAACTCAATATATTTCTCATGCTGAGCCAGAATGCAGATAAGGCCGGGGCATATTTTCTTGACCTCATAGATCGGTGTGCCTGTCTTAATGCCGAAAGCTTTTGCTTCATAACTAGCAGCGATTGCACATGTGGCATCAGTTTCAACTGGAACAACTGCAACAGGCTTACCCCTTAACTTTGGGTTCAATTGTTGCTCAACACTGGCAAAGTAGCTGTTGAAGTCTACATAGATCCAACGTAAGTCGGAATTAGTTTTATCAATGTTTATAGGGGGTTGAGGCATATAAACAATATAGAGCTATTGTTTCAAAATGAGAAGATACCTAAGATGCTTTTGCATAATATTTTCTAATCTATATTCTACAATCAATTTATAAATGGATTACTGCTTTTTGAACTGAAAACAAAGAGGCCCAAATGAAAAACGATAATTTCCCAACCCATATTGATCTTATGTGGCCTACGCTTGAGGCGTTAAAGAAACTTGGTGGTTCTGGAACTAACGAAGAGATATTAGATAAGATAATAGAAATTGAAAAGTACCCTGAGGAAATACAGAAATTACTGCCTCCAACTGGCAATCAAACCAAATTAGAATATCGCGCAGCCTGGGCAAGGTCATATCTTAAATTGGCAAAGGCTATAGAAAATAGCGGTGTTGGTGTTTGGGCAATAACAAAAGACGGCCAAACAATAACAAAAGATGAAGCTATAAGAAGAATTAAAGCGGTCCAAAAAGAATATTCCATAAAAAGAAAGAATAAAACCTCTAAAGAGCCTGAGCTGGAAATTGAGAATACAAAAGAATTTATTGATGAAAATAATGCAGATTGGAAAGTTCAGTTACTTGATATTGTGAAGAAAATTCCACCAGATGCCTTTGAAAAACTCTGCCAAAGGATTCTGAGGGAGTCAGGATTTATAAAGGTGGAAGTGACAGGAAAAAGTGGCGATGGAGGAATAGATGGAGTTGGAATATATCGGGTTAATTTACTTTCATTCCATGTTGCATTTCAATGCAAGCGTTATCAAGGCAGTGTAAGCTCTCCTACGATAAGAGACTTCAGGGGTGCTATGATAGGGCGTTGTGATAAAGGGTTAATAATTACTACAGGTTCTTTCACTTCTGAAGCAAGAAAGGAGGCTACCCGCGATGGAGCTCCGGCAATTGATTTGATAGACGGTGAAGAACTTTGCCAACTTCTCAAAAATTTAAAGCTGGGTGTTGAAACTAAAATTATAGAAGAATGCACAGTTCAACCAGAATGGTTTGAGAGGTTTTAAAAATCACCCCTCTGCCTTATCCTCTCCTCAATCCAATTGTCAATTTCTTCAGCTACCCAT
>DQGZ01000119.1 GCA_003531345.1 Alphaproteobacteria bacterium
GGTTCTTTGAAAAATCCAGCTTCATTGACTTTTTCTTCGGGCTGGAATGGTCTCCTCAAACCGCAATGAGAATTGACCAAGCGGGTTCATCTGGCAAATTTGGTATTATTCCAGTTTTTGTAGGAACTTTCCTGATAACTTTAATTGCTATGGTTATCTCTGCACCTTTAGGGCTTTTAAGTGCAATATATCTTTCGCAATATGCTTCAAAAACGTTTAGAAACTTCGTAAAACCTATACTTGAAATACTGGCGGGGGTACCAACTGTTGTTTACGGGTATTTTGCAGCAGTTACCATGGGGCCATTCATAAGGAATGCTTGCTCTGGCCTTGGGCTTGACATTGCTTCTGAAAGTGCGCTTTCTGCGGGTATAGTAATGGGAATAATGATTATACCTTTTATTATGTCCCTTTCTGATGACGTTATGAATGCAGTTCCCAAGTCATTATCTGAAGCATCTTATGGGCTTGGCGCCACTAAATCTGAAACTATATTGAAAGTGGTTATTCCATCTGCGCTACCTGGAATTGTCAGTGCCTTCCTGCTTGCAGTTTCACGGGCGATAGGTGAAACTATGATAGTTACTATGGCAGCAGGGTTGATAGCAAAACTTACCTTTAACCCGTTTGAATCAGTTACCACTGTAACTGCGCAGATAGTGAAATTACTGGTTGGCGATCAGGAGTTTGACTCGGCAAAAACTCTGGCAGCCTTTGCATTAAGCCTTACTTTATTCGTGGTAACATTACTTCTTAATGTTGCAGCTTTGATAATTGTGAAAAAATACCGGGAAAAATACGAATGAAAAACCATAATACAAATCCTTTCATCTTATCCAGCGCCAGCCCTTCCCACAGGGGAATAATAAAGCGCAAATGGGCAGAGCGCAGATTTATGGTATATGGCTACAGCTCTATCATAGTATCTATCCTCTTCCTGTTATTTCTATTCTACACCATTTTCTCACAAGGTTTTTCTGCTTTTTTACAAACCAAGATATTAGTTGAAGTTAAGTTAGGTAAATATTTTGTATCAGAAGCTGGACCTATGACTGTAGCGGAAAAAAAGGAGGTTTTAAAAAACCTTAATTATAGGATCATGGTTTCTGAATCGCTAAAAAATACCTTCCCTAATGCAAAGAGCAGAATGGAAATAATGCAGATATACAGTCTTGTTTCCAGAAATTCATATTTGAAGGTTAAGGAAATAGTTGAAAAAAGACTTAGAACTGAAAAATCATTAAAGAAAACCTTTATCCAGAATGTTAGAGTATGGCTGCCTGCCTCTACAGTGATTGACATGGCGTATAAAGGAAAAATACCTGAGGATTCCACCAAAATATCCACTGCACAAAGAGGGTATATAAAAAGATTGCAGGAAGAAGGAAAAATAGCAAAATTCTTTAACAGGGGGTTCTTTACCCTAGGTGACTCTCGCGAGCCAGAATCTGCGGGTATTCTTGGCTCTGTTATGGGTTCAATATTCACCATTATTATATGTATGTTGACCAGCCTTCCACTTGGACTGGCGGCAGCAATATACCTTCAGGAATTTGCCCCTAAAAGCAGGTTAAAGTCAATAGTTGAACTGGCGATTAACAACCTTGCCGCAGTGCCTTCAATAGTGTTTGGACTACTTGGACTAGCGTTATTCATAACATTCTTTGGGTTGCCTCGCTCTTCTGCTCTGGTGGGCGGCTTTACACTGGCAATTCTAGTGCTGCCAGTTATAATTGTAACTTCACGCAATGCCCTTGCTAGTGTTCCTTCTACTATCAGGTCAGCGGCAATTGGGCTTGGCGCATCAAAGATGCAGGTAGTTTTTCATCATGTATTACCCCTTTCACTTCCAGGTATCATGACTGGCTCTATACTCTCGGTTGCAAGGGCGCTGGGTGAAACCGCACCACTATTAATGATAGGAATGGTTGCTTTCATCGCTGATATCCCAAGCAAGCTTACAGACCCTGCAACAGCTCTTCCAGTTCAGATATATATATGGTCTGACCTGCCAGAAATGGGTTTTCAGGAAAAAACCAGCGCAGCTATAATAATTCTACTTCTTTTCCTTGTAACTGCTAACTCCATTGCAATTTATCTCAGGAAGAAGTTTGAGAAAAAATGGTAAAATAAAAATAGAAAATTTATGGAAAACATAAGAATAAAAGCACAGAACTTAGATGTTTTTTACGGCGAAAAACAGGCAATATTTTCAGTCAACCTTGATATTGCACAGAACAAGGTAACTGCACTTATTGGCCCTTCTGGCTGTGGAAAATCCACTTTTTTGCGCTGTATCAACCGTATGAATGACACTATTGAAGGCTGCACTATAAGGGGTAAAATACTTCTTGATGGGCATGATATTTATGACCCAAGGGTTGATGTTGTTCTTCTTCGAGAAAAAATCGGCATGGTATTCCAGAAGCCTAACCCGTTTCCAAAGTCAATTTATGATAATGTTTCATATGGTCCGAAGATACATGGCTTGACCAAGAACAAATCTGAACTGGATAAAATAGTTGAAACATCACTGCAAAGAGCAGGCTTATGGAACGAAGTGAAAGATCGCTTGAATGAGCCTGGAACATCTCTTTCGGGCGGTCAGCAGCAGCGCCTTTGCATTGCACGTGCTATTGCCGTTAACCCTGAAGTTATATTAATGGATGAGCCTTGCAGCGCACTTGACCCCATCGCCACTGCAATCATTGAAGAACTAATTGATAGCCTGAAACATAATTACAGTATCGTTATAGTTACCCACTCCATGCAGCAGGCCGCCAGAGTTTCAGACTATACCGCATTTTTCCACCTTGGTAAGATAATTGAATTTGGTGAAACAGGGCAGATATTCACCAACCCAAAACATAAACAGACGCAAGATTATATAACTGGAAGGTTTGGTTAGTATTTCATAAACCTATTGGCATCTTCGTTTTTCATCAACTCGCCTTCAGTCATGTACCAATCTGTACACTTCTTCAGGCTCACTTGAAAAACTTGATGGCAATTAAGTTTCTGAAATACTAAAATTCTAAACATTATTATAATGAAAAAACCGTTAATCGGAATAATATTAGACCACGAAGAAAAAGGCGAGTATTCTGCCTTTCCATATTATGCGCTACGAAAAAATTATTTTGATGCAGTTGAAAATTCTGGCGGCGTTCCAATTGCAATACCTTATACACTAAGTGCTGTAGAGCGTTACTCATCCCTGCTTGATGGGCTTATTATAGCAGGCGGGAATTTTGATATTCCACCCGCTATGTATGGTGATAAAACTCAACACGCCAAAACCACTACTAAAAATACCAGAACTGATTTTGAATGGAAAATGACAAGATCATTTTTTGATTCAGGCAAGCCGATAATGGGTATATGCGGTGGCATGCAGCTATTAAATGTTATTCTAGGCGGAAGCCTTATACAGGACATTGAAACTGAAGTTGTAGGCGCATTGCAACATGAAGTGAACGACAGGCTGAAACCAGCCCATATAATTACCATTGAGAAAAATACTAAGCTGTTTGAAATTATCGGCAAGGATAAAACAGGCGTTAATACCTCACACCACCAGGCGGTAAAAACCCTCGGGAAAAATGTTATAGTTTCTGCAAAAAGTGATGATGGGATAATTGAGGTGATTGAGGTTACTAACCAGCATTTCTGTATGGGCTTCCAGTATCACCCTGAGTTCCTTATTTCAAATGAGGATAAAAAAATTTTCCAGTCATTCATTGAGCATTGCCAAAATTTCCGACAGGTTGATTTCTGGGTTATTTAATCAGAATTCTCTTCTTGAACTAAATATAACAACAGCTTATCATAAACATATTGTAACAATCCATCTCTTATATAGTAAAATGGAAACGCTTGACGTAATTGAAATAGCCAAGGAAGCAATTTTTGTAATGCTTAAGGTGTCTTTGCCTATATTATTCGTTGCGTTGGTGGTGGGGTTGATAATATCCTTGATACAGGCACTTACCCAGATACAGGAAATGACAATTTCCTTTGTGCCAAAGATTATCTGTATTTTTGTTGCACTTATATTGATGATGCCACTTATGATAGAGCAGCTAAAAGACTTTACTGACAGTTTGATGAAACGTATAGAGAATATTGAATGAACATGAAAAAAGCCTGCGTAATTGGAAGCCCTATAAGCCATTCACTTTCACCTGTTATCCATAATTACTGGTTAAAAAAATATAACATTGAAGGCAGTTATGAGGCAGTGGAAGTTTTACCTGAAGATCTAGAAGTTTTTTTAAAAACCCTTCCAGAAAAAAACTTCAAAGGGTGCAACATCACCTTGCCTCACAAGGAAGCTGCATGGAATATAGTTTCCTCAATGAAGGAGTTTTCAGATAAGGAA
>DQGZ01000228.1 GCA_003531345.1 Alphaproteobacteria bacterium
AAATGATTTCATCAGGTATGGTTTTTTGGAAGATGCTGAAAGAAAAAAAATTTCTTGCTGAGGAAATATTGACCTGTTTAGGGGATATGAAATTTAATATGGAGCCTAAATCTTCAGCCTATCTTAACGATGATAAAAATATTGAAGATGCAATAGCCTGTGCAGAAGCCTTGGCTAGAATACCTCAGCAGGAGCTTAAATGGGGCAGGGGCATTGTAAAATATTTCTGTTTTGACCTGCAAAGATTTTATTACAAAAAAGTGGTGGCAGCAGAAATAAAAAGATATGAATATATAAATAAAAAAAAGTTTGAACTGCCAAAAACAAAATATAAAAAACCTATTTTGGAAAAGATGCTGGAGAAATAAATGACAGACATAACCGTAAAAGTTAAAGACCCAGAAGGTAAAATTCATGAACTTATAGCCCCAGAAGGATATAGGTTAATGGAGGTAATTCGTGACTATGAATTACCTATAAAAGCTGAATGTGGTGGCTCAATGGCTTGCGCGACCTGTCATGTTTATGTTGCTGAGAATTGGGTAGAAAAATTGGTGCCACCAACAGATGAAGAAACAAAAATGCTTGATGATGCGTTTTTTGTGAAATCAAATAGCCGTCTTTCCTGCCAGGTTATAATCAAGCCAGAATTTAATGGGCTGGAAGTTGAGATAGCACCTAATAGTGATTAATTTTTAGGCATAATTAAAAAGTGTGATATTATTCTTAGTGACTAACGTAGCTTAGTCACTTTAGGTTGTACAGTTTGTTAGAATGTGGATTTTAGGGGATTTACCTAGGTCAGCTCTAGAGAATACAAACCTTACAACAGTTCTCCTTTTTAAACTGCAAGTGTAACACCTTACTAAAAGTCATTATAAATTGTATAACAAGACCTTACAATCTGTTACCCTCTATCTTCAACTCTCTGGCTCTGGTTAATATTTTGTCTTCCAGCTTACGTTCTAATTCTGGGTTTCTCGGCACATCCTTACCATTTTTCTGACGGAAAAGCTTAACTTTCAAGGCATCTGCACGAAGTTCACTGGTAGAGATCAGGATGTTAGCTTTTATCCTTTCTCCCTTTGCCTGAGGGTCTTCATACCAATCAGTTATCACTACACCACCAACTGCATCAGCAGATTGAAGAGGCATGAAAGACATAATATCAAGCGTTGCACGCCACAGATAAGCGTTAACACCACCACCGCCACCAGCACCTATTTTGTCAGATTCCCTGCCCGCATCACCAAATATCCAGCTACCTGCCTGCAATAAACTTCCCCTTTCCTTCCTTCTTTTATATTTATTGCCTAGTGGGAAAGACTGGTCAACCTGTGGTTTATCACTTGATTCATCTGAACTGCATGAAGACGTGAATGAGGTAATAACTAAAGCAATGGCAAAAAGCATCAAAGTTTTGTTTTTCATAATATTTTTAGTTTTAATGTAATTTAAAAATTCCACTTTAATCTATTAAACCACATTTAATCTTTTTCAATTCGGATTTAATATTTTTTCATAACATTTGCAGCAATAACAACAAATATTTAACTCTAATAACTAACCTAAAAATGAATCGCCTGTTTATCGGCATCTAGCACCGCTTCGTGCATCATTTCTGATAAAGTTGGGTGAGCAAAAATTGTATGCATGAAGTCATAATTTGTAAGCTCGGCGGTTTTGCCAACCACATAGCCTTGAATCATTTCCGTAACTTCGCTACCGACCATATGCGCGCCTAAAAGCTCACCAGTTTGCGCGTCAAAAATTGTTTTGATGAAGCCTTCAGTCTCGCCCATTGCTATTGCCTTGCCATTGCCAATATAAGGGAATCTGCCAACTTTAATGCTGTAGCCTTTTTCTTTTGCTTTATCTTCGGTTAAACCAACTGATGCAACTTGCGGGTAACAATAAGTGCAACCCGGAATATTTTCTTTCACGATTGGGTGCGGCTGATGGTCAAACTTGCCTTCTAAATACGCAATATTTTCAACGCAGATAATCCCCTCGTGTGAGGCTTTATGCGCCAACCACGGAGCGGACACCACATCACCGATTGCATAAATTCCGTCTTCATCTGTTTTGCAAAATTCATCAATTTGGATTTGGTTGCGCTCAATTTTTACTCTTGTGCCTTCTAATCCTAAATTCTCTGTATTGCCCATAACGCCAACCGCAACGATAACTTTCTCAACTTTTATTTTTTCTATAGTGCCGTCTTTTGCTTTAAGATTTACTGTTACTTCGTCTTTACCTTTTTCTATTGAAGCCTGAACATTTGTTTTAATTTTCAAACCTTGTTTCTCAAAAGTTTTTTGCATAAAGGCTGAAACTTCTTTGTCTTCAACTGGTAAAATTCTATCCATCGCTTCTACCAAAGTTACATCAACGCCCATATTTTTATAGAAGGATGCAAACTCCGTCCCAATAGCGCCACTACCAATTACAACCAAAGTTTTTGGCATTGCATCTGGTGTCATTGCTTTTTTATAGCTCCACACTTGTTGCTCGTCATGCTCAAGCCCAGGGAAGGTTTTTGCACGTGCGCCAGTTGCAAAAATTATGTGTCTGCTTTCAATATCTGCAATTCTTTTACTATCTCTGTCACCAGATTCACGCACAGAAATTTTGCCTACTCCGTTTAGTTTTCCATAACCATTAAACACTTCAACTTTATTTTTCTTCATTAAATGCTTGATACCTTCAGTCAGTTTTTTTGAAACATTGCGTGAGCGCTCAATAATTTTTTTGAAATCAAATTTGATATTTTCTGCTGATAAACCAAACTGGTCTAAATTGTGCATTAAGTGATAAATTTCAGAACTACGAAGTAGCGCTTTAGTAGGGATACAGCCCCAGTTAAGGCATATACCACCCAAATGTTCGCGTTCAACCAATGCCACTCTATAGCCCAGTTGTGATGCACGAATTGCCGCAACATAGCCACCAGGGCCACCACCAATTATTGCTATATCAAATTTATTTTCTGTCATAATTTACTCCAATTTTTATTTGTATTACTTATTATTCAAATGCTTTTCCGCCTAAACCCTTCCCGCTTGCGAGGGAGTAGTTTTTTTCGTCATTGCGAGTAACAATGTGACGAAGCAATCCATCCTCACGAGCGATAATACCACCCCGATGGATTGCTTAGCATTTGCTCGTAATGACAATTTGTTCCTTCTACATTGGTAAAGTGTTAGGAATGATTGACCTCTGCTAAGCTTATACGCAACAGTACTATACCGCCCCTCACAAGCAAAAAACCCAGCAAAAGCTGGGTTTTAAATTCCTCAAAACTAAAAGTGCACAACTATACAACTGCTGTAGTTGGAACAACAGAAACATAACTCCTGTCATTTGCTTTAGTTTCAAACTTAACTATGCCATCTACTAATGAATAGATTGTATGGTCTTTACCTAAACCAACATTCTTACCTGGCTTCCATTTAGTTCCTCTTTGGCGAACCAATATACCACCTGCTAAAACTGACTGACCACCAAATCTTTTGACACCTAACCGCCTGCCATCCGAGTCGCGTCCGTTACTACTACTACCACCTGCCTTCTTGGTTGCCATAAAATCTCCGTACTATTTGTATTAATAATTATTTTAATTAAGCTTCTATTGCTGTTATTTTAACTTTAGTTACCAATTGCCTGTGACCGTTCTTCCTGCGGTAATTGTGCCTACGCTTCTTCTTGAAAACAAGAATCTTGTCGTCTTTGAACTGCTCAAGAACTTCTGCTGCAACAGCAGCATTAGCAACAGTAGGTTTACCTAAAGTAACCTGATTATTGCTTTCAATAGCTATTACCTCATTGAAACGAACTGTTTCACCAACCTGTGCATTCAGTTTTTCAACTTCTAAAATATCATTTTGGCTTACTTTGTACTGTTTGCCACCAGTTTTTATTACCGCAAACATAAATATCTCCATAATTAAAAAGGGAACGCCTTTATACTTATGAAAACTTTACTGTCAACAATTAATAGCTATTGCTTTGGTTATTTGTGCTGGTATAAGGAAAATCGCTATATATTTGTAACTAAAATCATCCTATACAATTATGGAAAATGCAGCTAGAAAAATAGAGCCAAAATTGGCGCTTTCACTTACTATAGAGAAAAATGCCTTGCTCGGTTCGTTATCAAAATTACAGTCTTTTGTTGAAAAAAGAAATACCATACCAATTTTATCAAATGTTAAGCTGGACGCTGACCAGAACGGCTTGACCCTTACCGTAACCGATATGGATCTTGTAGTCTCTGAAACTGTTGAGGCGGCGGTCAGTGAGGAAGGATCTTTGACAGTTCCTGCAACAACCCTTTATGACATCATAAGGAAATTGCCTGAAGGTGCACAGGTTAAACTGGACCTTGATACCAAGTCATCACGCGTCAATATAAAATCAGGCAACTCAAAATTCACTCTTTCCTACCTACCTTCTGATGATTTCCCTGTAATGTCTGAAGGAACTTTGACTCACCAATTCAGCTTAAAATCAAAAGATTTCCTGAAGCTTATCGAAAAAACTCGATTTGCAATGAGCACCGAAGAAACAAGATACTATTTGAATGGTGTTTATTTCCACACTGTCGAGAATAGTTTAAAAACTGTATCTACTGATGGGCATAGGCTTGCAAAAGTTGAAATAGAAGCACCAGAAGGCACAAAAGGAATGCCAGGAGTTATAATTCCTAGAAAAGCAGTTAATGAGATAAACAAAATCCTTGAAAATCAGGAGGAGGTTAAAATTTCACTATCTGACTCAAAAATTAAATTTAATGCAGGCAAAATTGAATTACTTTCAAAAGTAGTTGATGGTACATTTCCTGATTATGCACGTGTTATTCCAGAAAATAATGTTAAATTCCTGACAGTGAACAGCAACTTAGTAAGAGAGGCAATTGATCGTGTTGCAACAATTACCGCTGATAAAACTAGGGCAGTTAAGCTTAACTTAAGCAAAAACAACCTAAATATCAGCGCTCAGGGTATTGAGGGTATATCTGGTAATGAGAATGTTGAATGCACCTACCAGAGTGATGCTATTGAAGCAGGTTTCAATTCAAGATATTTGCTTGAAATGCTTTCTCTTGTTGAGGGGGTAGAAACTAATTTTGCATTTGATACTGCAAACTCTCCAGTAATAGTTACTGACTCAAAAGATACTTCAGCTTTATTCATCATAATGCCGATGAGGGTATAATTTAAGGGGCTAGAGACTAGTAAGTTTGAGCTAAAACATTTCTTTCTAGCCCCCAGTCTCTAGCCCTTGACCTTTATGAAAATACTTATAGCATCTGACCACGCAGGCTTTGAGTTAAAGGAATATATTAAATCTTCCTTGTCTGCCAAATTTGACTTCATTGACCTTGGAACCAACTCTGATGAATCTGTTGACTACCCAGATTTTGGTAAAAAACTAGCAGCCGAAATTGAAAATAAAACCGCCGAATTTGGCATTGTTATTTGTGGCTCTGGTATTGGCATTTCAATCGCAGCAAACCGCAATAAAGCCGTGCGGGCAGCCCTTTGCCTCACCGAAGAAATGGCATTACTCGCAAGGAAGCATAATGATGCAAATGTTTTAGCTCTTGGGGCACGCCTTACCCCTGTTCAAACCAACTTGAATATTATTGAAAAGTTTTTCTCAACCAGTTTTGACGGCGGCAGACACAGTGAGAGAGTAAATAAATTGGGGTGTTAAAAGCCTTGCGGTTACTAGATTTTAATTACATATTAGCGCAAACCATTACAGTAAACACTTGTAAGTACAAATATTCCTTTAGCAATTGTAATGTAAATTATTAAAAAACCTTCACTCAAATCTGTCTGAAAAACTACAAATCTACCTATCAAAAACACTTCCTATTCTTTTGAAAATGTTTTGTTTAGGTTTTTCAGGATCTTGTTTGGGCTTTTCTGAAAGATTTTTCATCATTTTTTGAACTTTACTATCTAAAGCATGTTCGTCAGTTAATTCCAAAAATATAGGCCTTGATTCTATCGCTAATGGAGCTCCTAGTTTTACAGCTTCTTTTCTTGCATCGATTTCTACTCTCGTCACTTTATCAGTTGCAATTAAAAATCTTTCAAAACTATTATATTTTTCCCGATCTCTTTCAACTTGAGGTAATTTATTAAGAGTTTCTTCAGGTGTTTGCGGAAATTTTTTTAACAAATTATCTAAAGATATTACATAAGAATCATTTGTTTCATCTGTACGAAATACCGATGGTTCAATATATAAATCTTTTATACTGTCTGGATCCATTATCTCAACACTGTTATATGGATATTCAGCTGAGCGAAGAATTAAACTGCCATTTTTGCCCTTTTCTTGAGTATATTTTGCTTGTTGATCTAAACTTAGATATAAATCTTTTTTAGAGCCTATTAAAAGTTTTGTATCCCCAGAATCACGATAAAAACTCTTCCCTACACTTGGATTAAGTTCTTCATCTACTGCACCTGAATTACCTAAATTTGCAAATGCAATACCTGCTTTTTTGTCATCAAAGAATAGATTATCAAAATTTTTTGTAATTCCTGCTTTTAAATTTTCTATACTGAGTATAGTACTCTTGTGAACATATTGACCACTAGGTTCCTGCCAAGAATATCCAAAATTTACTTTTGTTGCCCCTTCAGGAATTACTACTTCATTTCCTGTAGGGTGTCTTGAATCATCTAATTCTAGTAACTTTCTTGTCCCTCCTACTTCTACATATTTGAATTGTTCGGAGTTTCCATGAATATAAAATTCTTTATCTTTTGACATATTACGTCGAAATTATGTTTCGACCTGAGGATAACAGAAAATGGTTAACAAAACGTTAACACTTGCTTTTTTCTAGATTTTATTTTAGAAGCCCCAAAAATAAAGTAATTATTATGCCACAAACTAAAACAAAATTAAACCACATGACTAATCAAAACCCATTTTTTACAGCAACATTTGAAGAAACCGATGCGGAGTTAAAAGCCGCAATAGATGGCGAGCTTAGCCGCCAGCAAAACCAAATTGAGCTTATCGCCTCTGAGAATATTGCGTCAAAAGCAGTTATGACAGCTCAAGGAAGTGTTTTCACTAATAAATATGCCGAAGGTTATCCAGCTAAAAGATATTATGGTGGCTGTGAATTTGCTGACAAAGTAGAGCAACTGGCGATTGACAGAGTTTGCAAATTATTTAATGCTAAATATGCCAATGTTCAGCCTAATTCTGGCTCTCAAGCCAACCAAGCAGTGTTTACAGCCTTAATAAAACCTAATGATACAATATTAGGGCAGTCTTTAGCGGCAGGCGGACATTTAACACACGGTGCCGCACCTAACCAGTCTGGCAAATGGTTTAACTCCATTCAGTATGGCGTTCATAAAGATACTGGGTTGTTGAATTATGAAGAAATTGAAGAGCTGGCACAAAAACATAAACCTAAATTATTAATTGGTGGTTTTTCGGCTTATCCAAGAGTAGTTGATTGGGCAAGATTACGCAAAATAGCTGATTCTGTTGGAGCATTCTTCCTTGTTGATATGGCGCATGTTGCAGGTTTAGTAGCGGCAGGTGAGTACCCTTCCCCACTTCCATATGCTGATGTGGTAACCTCAACTACACATAAAACTTTACGCGGTCCTCGTGGTGGCATTATCTTATCAAACTTCCCTGATAAAGTAGTGCGCAAAACAGAAAAAGGCACTGAAATTACATTGGCTTCTGCAATTAACTCAGCAATTTTCCCTGGAATTCAGGGCGGGCCACTTGTTCATGTAATTGCTGGTAAAGCAACAGCTTTCAAAGAAAATTTAGACCCTTCATTTAAAGTTTACGCTAAGCAAGTAATTGAAAATGCTCGTGCATTAGCAGAAACATTAATTAAGCGCGGAGCTGATATTGTTTCTGGCGGAACTGATAACCACATAGTATTAGTTGACCTTCGCCCTAAAAATCTAACAGGCAAAGCAACAGAAGAGTCATTAGAGCGAGCAGGTTTAACTTGTAACAAAAATGCTATTCCTTTTGACCCACAACCGCCTTTTGTTACTTCTGGGATTCGTTTAGGCACACCTGCTGGAACAACTCGTGGTTTTGGTAAAGATGAATTTATTCAGATTGGTAATTTAATTGGCGATGTATTAGACGGGTTAGCTAAAAACCCTGAAAATAACAGTGAAGTTGAAGCGAAAGTTAAGAAACAGGTGGAAAGCCTTTGTGCCAAATTTCCTATCTACGAAAAGAGTTTTTAGTCCTAATTTCTTCAACAATCTGTTCATAGGTTTTTGTTTCTGTTCTCCTTATTTTACAAAAGCTAAAACCCTTTTGAGATAATAACTCCTCAAAAACTTCCGATGTTGTAACATCTGTGTTGTTTGCTAAACTAATTACCAGCATTTTTCTTAGAATGGTTTGCCCTCCAGGAAATTTCTTACTTTCTGCAAACCCTTTAGTAGCTAGATATCCACAATCTGAAAGACTTATTAACAAACCCACAAAAGTCATTCCGCTAGCATTTTTATACTCGTTAACTTCTGCTCCCAAAGCATTATCTCCTGTTATAACAAAAAAGTTTGATTGCTGGTTCTGTGCTATAATTTCTATAATTTCCTCATCCCCCAGCCCTGACCCTTTCATTCTCCTCTTAAGTATTCTCGTAGCCTGATTTTTATCGTTATGCTTTGCATTTATTTCATAAATACGCTCTAATCTTTCCCGAGGCATAATATTTTCTGCTAAAAAAATATTTTCAAAATTTTGCCTAATAATTTCTAATATGCCTTGATCAACTTTATTATTAACACCCCTTTTTTTACCAGCCCGATCAGCAGAACCAAGTAATTCACACGCAACAATTTTAGGAACTACTGCTTTCATCCCTAAATCAGATAAAACCTCATCAAAAATATTAAAAAAAGAAAGATCGTTAGATTCAGCATCAAATCTTTTATAAGGGTCACGTATATCTGTTTCAATTTTAATGTAATGTTTAAATGGTAATGTAAATTTTCTAAATGCCTCAGAATCTATAATTAGATAATTCTGTCCTGATAAATAATCAATATCTTGAACTTCTATATCTTCTATTGTTAGCACAAATAAATATGTAGGTTAAATATTTACCTTAAATTCGGTCTTAGTTGATATCTTACTGTATTTATTTCTCTTTTCCCTTTTTTAAAAGTAATGTTTAGAATCTCCCCTTCTTTCACAAAACTAAGGTTACCTAAAGCCTGCCAACCAAATTGAGACATAGTCTTGTTATAAAAATCATTTATAAATTCTTTATCTCAAAATAGTCTAACTCCTCCGATGTTTCAAGTACGAAAATCCTATCTACAAATAATCACCCAGAAGAACTTTTTGAAGAGCAAAAAAATAATCTTAAAATTTACTAAAGAGTTACAACACGACAACCACACAAAATAGCATCTTTCCTCTTAGTAATCCACAATCAGCTATTTTCCAGCTACTTTTTTAACCAGCCTGTTAAGCCTGCTTTTAAGCCTTGCAGCATTACCTGCTTTTATAATTCCTTTACCAACTGACTTGTCGAGCAATTTTTGTGCAGCAACATAAGCAGTTTTACTTTCATTTAATTTACTTGCAGCAGCATTAGTACGAACCTCTTTAACCGCTGACCTTAGCTTGTTACGAGCCGTAGTATTACGAGCATTTTTCTTAAGGCTCTGTCTGTATGCTTTCTCTGCTGATTTATGATTTGCCATGGCAAACTCTCTATATAAATTTGTTAAAATGTGGCACTTTCTATGATTATTTTTCCTCCCTGTCAAGCTACTTCTGCTTAAGAAACGGATTTTATACCTCTTCTACTTCTTTTTCATACTTGGTTCCCCCATCTTTACCATGGCAGTTTTTGTACTTCTTGCCGCTTCCACAATAACAAGGTAGGTCATCTGCACTAGAATGAGCATTCTTCTTAAAGAAGTTCTTTTTTTCCTTTTTTGTTTCTTCCTCAGCAGAAGTCATATCGCCTGTATTAGCTTTAGTTTCTGATTCTGCTGCTTTTTCCTTTGCTTCAGCAATCAAAGGCTCTTTTTCTGGATTTTTCGGAGATTTTTCAGGTTCGCCAACTGATTTTTTAGCGGTTAATTTATCTTTTGCGGTATTAATAACGGTTTTACTGAGGTCTACATTGCCATCAAATGGACCATTGACCATTTGCCTTGCCATGTCCCTATTTGCTGAGTAACTTCCTTCCTGCAATCCTGAATTATCTGCTTCATTGGCTTTTAAACTTATCATTTCAGGAATAGCAGATGAGGGTTCATTTTGCTGCGTCTCTAACACTGAATTATTGGGAACTGGGTTATTAATAGAAACAGGGGAAGTTATATCATCAGACACAGCACTAGTATTACTAGCATCAGAACCAGCAAGCACTTTCTCTTTTATTTCATTAGGCAATACCTCAACAGAACTATTCACTGTTAATTGGGCAGAGTTAGGAGCAGTGTTATTTACCACATTTTCTGCCTCGTTATTAGAAATTTGTTGTGGTGTGGCAGGGGGGTTATTTTCAATAGGACCATTTTGCAAAGAGTTATTTATAAAAGATGTTTCTACTGGTGCTGGCGCTGCCATTGAGGTAAACCCTGATGACATACCTACAGAAACCCCTCTATTAATACCAGACTGGTAGTTTCCACTTGAGCTACTAGAGCCACCACTTCCAGTATTTTTGAACGCATTTAGTCTTTCCATATATCTTTCTGCTTCTGTTGGAGCATCATCCTGTTTAACAAGCCCTGACAAGCTTACCCCCTGAGTTGGTGCTGCCTGTTGTTGCGGTGCTGGTACTGCTACCGCCGCCACACTTGCCTCAACTGTAGCTGCAGCAGTGAAAACTTCTGCTGGAACTGTCTCAAGCACTGTTTCCTGATTTTGTAGTACGTTACTTGCATCCTGAATTGCAGGCTGGTATTGAACTTCCTGATTGTTAGGAACTTCTTCTGTCAATTGAGTTGGTGCTGCCACTAACACAGACTCTGACACTCTATTATCTGCATCTGTCTCAATATCAATATTTTGAATATATTGCTGCTCAGATTGATTTAAAACAGCACCTTCTTCCTGATCCTGAGCCGCTTTATCTGCTCCTATATCTACTTCACTAACTGATATTGTCTGACCAATAACAGGAATATCAGCGCCCTGCTCTATCTTTCCATCCTCAAGTTTAATAGGCGTTTCGTCGCCTGCTAAATCTTCAGGGGCAATATTACCAACATTAGGAATGTTAATCTGATTTGTCCTTGAAACAGTGTTTTCATAGGTATCTGCTGGCTGACTTTTTTCCACTGAAACTTTAATATTATTATCTGGGGCTTCAGGCTTGCTACTAGGTTTAAATACAAGGTTATTTAGTTGGCTTGGGGGTTTTTGTGGCAACACAACGGAAAGCATTTTTTCTGGCTCTTTCTGCAAAGGCTCTGCCTGTGCTGAAAGGTCCTTTAATACCTCCTCTAGGTTTCCAATTTCAGGTATAGCTGGCACTTCTATATTTAACCCAGCCCTAGAAACTGTTTCTGGGGGCTTACTATTTGCTTCAGCTAAGATTTCAGGGTTATTATCCTGAGGGTTTTTCTCATCTTTTTTGCCCTTATTTTTTGGTACAACATTTAAAGGCTTAACTGGCTGAGTTAATGGTTTAGCTACATTCTGAACAGGTGGAGCGCCACCACCTCTATTTTGAAGGTCTTTTGAATTGTGGGTCAGGCTTGGGGCATCTGTTTCACCAGAAGTTTCCCCTGTAGTTTTTTTGCCTTTTACTTTTTTTAAAGCTGCTGCTGCATATTTCCCCCTTAAAGCTTCTTCTGTTGTTTTTGGAGTTTCTTCACCTTCTTTTGGCTTTGGCTTTTCATGCTTGAAGAAGATGCTTTTTTTCTCTTTCTCTTCTTTCTTTCCTTTTGCAGCGACTTTCTGAGGCACTGGGGCTGCAACAGCTAGAGCTTGTGGCAACACTTCTGGAGCAACATTATCGACTACCTCTTTTGGAGTTTCAACAACTGCGGTAACTTCACCGCCTGATGGTAGGGTTGCATCTTCAGGTTTTTTCTCTTCTGGTTGCGGCAAGGCACCTGCCAACACTTCTTTTTCCTTATTCTCCTGCTGTTCGCGCTGTTTTATAAGTGCTTCAACCGCCTCAGGCCCGCCTTCATTGAATGCCTCCATTAATTCTTTGTCTTTCAGCATTTGCTGCATAAGTAAAGCTGGCCCTGCTGCGGCAACAGACATATATGGGCTGCCACCACCACTTTGGAAGGCATTATCAATTGGAGAATCATCAATGGTTGTAGCGCGATTTTGTCTGCCTGAAACATTACCTTTTGCGGCGTATGAATTCATACTTGGAGAGTCACCCCCCCCTAATGCAGGAACTTTTATCCTGTCACTTGCCCTTGAAGGAGCGGGCTCCATAAAAGTTTCAGCTCTTCTTACTGGCTCTGCTGAAGCATAACCCTCTTGAGGAGAATAATACTCTGATACAGACTGAATCTTAGGTGCTACCGAACTGTGGCCGTTATCCCCCACCCCTGCTCTTTTCCGCTCTTCTTCTGCTCTTTTCCGCTCTTCTTCTGCTCTCTTCCGCTCTTCTTTTTCTTTCAGGTTTGCGTCTATCTGTTTCAGAATATCCTGTGCTTTTGCATCATATTGTTTCTGACCTGCCTGTAGGCTATCCCAGGTTGGATTTTCTTTATATTGTTCATCCATTATCTGTTTTACAGATTTTTTATATTTGCTCTGAAGCTCGGACTCTTTCTTCTTAAGCTCGGCATAAACCCGTGCTTTTACGCTAAGTGCTGCAGTTGCTTCGCCCTGATTGAATGGCGAACCAAAAGAGGTTGCCAGCATCTCATCAAAAGTTCTGCGCTTCTCAGTTTTTATGCTGTACTCACCATTCTTATCAATACTCACTTTTTCCAATGTTGGGCTGCCTGCCCTTCTTATTTTATCTGCGGTGGCGATAAATGTTCCAGATTTTCCGCTTGTCAACCCAACATCAAATAATGTTCCCATACCATAGAAGCTGGTATTCTGCTCACCTGATGAATAACCAGAAAGCCCACCACCGCCGCTGCCCATCCTGCCATCAATCTGCTGTGACTGACCAAATAATTTTGGTGGAGCAATACCCCTTGGATCAAATGGAGAGAGTTTTTGTGCCAAAACTGGAATCTTGGAAACAAATGCCCCTGTAAGTGTATTTAATACTATCCACACCAGAACAGCACCCATCAGATATGCAAACATCTCCTCCTTGTTTTCGTAGATATGCAGGCAGAATTTTGTGCAGGTTTCTGCTGTTGGGTTAAAATTATCAGGCGCACCAGCCACCCCTACACCATAAGGCGGGTCAAAGGCTGGACAATGTTTTACACAACGTGGAAATTCCTGCTGCACAGGAAAACCACCTGTACCCGTGTCGCCATTTGTTTTCCGGGTAGAATCACATACTGGCGCAAGCGGAACTGGCGGGTCTTCACAAAATAGCCAGTTAGGTTGCTTGTAAAGCTGCTTGGTATTAGTGGCGTCTGTTGCTGCGGGGTCACCCTCGCCTATGAAAGCATCACCATCTGGTATACCAATTTCATCACGATAAAGGTCTACAAAAGCCTGATGTGTACCCACCGCCTCAACTGCTTTAATACCTTTAACTACTTTTCCTGAATATGGTGGTGCTGCTACGTTTATTCCAACCCTCATAAGATCGCTTATTTCTGCTATTTCTGAGTCCTGTAGTGCGGTTTGCAAGTCCTGGTTATTTGGGCGGTTTAAAGCTTGGAAATCAGGTTTTTTATTGAAATCATTATTTGCCTTCATCAGTGCATAGGCGGTTACAAGCCTTTCTTCTTTTTTCTGTATATATTCTTCCCTCTGTTTTTTTGTTATGTAACCACATTCTTCTATCACTGGGTTACAAAGTTCAGCACTTGTACTCATAGTTTCCCTGCCAGCTATGTTTGCACCAAATACGCTTTTATAATCTGGTGGCACTTCATATAAAGGCTCCAAAAACCCTGGAGCGCGCATCTGGCTTTTTTCAGCGCCTGAGTTTGAGGTAAACTCATACTTCTGATCACCCACTTCATACCTTGCCAGCATGGTCAGCCTGTCTAAAGTTGTGGCGGAAGATAATACCATCAGGAAGCCAAGAACCAGAACAGGCTGTAAAGCATAACTTATCAAATTTGATAACCAGCCACGGAACATTCTTTCTGTTGTTTTAAATAAGGCAAAGGAAATAAAGATAGGCGATAACATCATCATGAAGCTTAATGCCATCAATGCGGTTACATAAGTCCACAATATCTGCATAAAGGCTATGAACATTGTGGTCACACCAAGCATCAAGAAAACCCCAAGTATAGCACCACCACCAACGCCCCAAAGCATCAGCGCCATCATCACCGAACCTATTGATTTCACCCTGTCTGCACCTACTATGCTATTAAACAGCGCATCTATCTTGCCCAGAACACTCTGGAAAGGTTGCCTGCATTCCTCAGGCGGAGTATTTTCATCACAAAGTTCTTTTAAGCTACCCCTGCCATTGCCCAGCGGTTCATTCTTAAATTTGGTTGGGTAGGTAGTTTTGTCAACCTGCATCGGTGGGTAAACTGGAATTGCACCAAAAGCGTATGAAACATATTCTCCATAAGGGGAAATGCTAACTGTAGATTGCCAACCATCAGGCTGACATTTAGGAATAGAATATAGTTTTTTCTTCTCTGGAATATACCTGTAGTCATTAGGGCAATAAGTATAAATTATACTAAACCCACCAAATCCCCCCCCGCCTGTATTTATAGCAAAAAAACCCTGACCTTCCTTGAAAACAGGATAAAGCTTATATTTTACCCCATTTACAGCCCTTGGCTCAAGTGTCCATTGCATTGCTGGTATTCTGTATGGTTTGTATTTTATAGGGTCTACTACATCATAATCTGGTGGACCCTGCTTGGTTTTAAATGGTCCTCTTTCTGTACCATCTGGCATTTTAACATAATAATCCTGATCTGGTTTTATTGACTTCCAGACCTCCCCATCTTCTGCGAGTATTTTATATTTCCCAGAAGAATCTTTTTCAGTTATACTATAAGCCAATTGCCCACTATCTGTATAATATGGCTGTATGTGGGTTAACATATCAGAAAATCCATCAAGAAAATTCTGAAAACCCTTATGTACAAAGTAAAAGGCACGCTCTGCATTAACAGCAAAGAATAAAATAAAAAATACTTTCAGAAATCTCTGTGGTGCTTGTCTTAAAGGCTCGTCTGTCAGGTCAAACATTATGGCAAGCCCATAGAACATTATGTATATCACCACAAACGCATACAATATCTGAAACACCCATAGTAATATGGTGCAATACACCCTGAACATTGAATCCAGAATTATACTTTGCACTACGCAAACTATACCGCTTAATAAAAACTGGCTTTGGATTTTTTTACTATAACCCTCAAGGGCATCACTTCCTGGAAGTGGACAATATTTAGGGTCTTCTATCCCCATCAATATATTATCTGTCTTGAAAAGGTTTTTATTTATATAAAGATATTTCTTACCACTTACTTCTTCATAATAGCATATCTTTCTTCCGCTATCGTCTCTGCTCTCCTGAATACTTATCCTATCATCTGCTATATTTATACCCGCCCCGTCCTTACCAGTAATATCTATGGGTTTAAAATCCTGTGCCGCAGATGAAAAGCTAAACATCACCACAAGCAGGACTGTAAAAAAAACTATGTATATATGTTTTAACATTTATCTTTCAAACGCCTATTTTTTCAAAAAATAATGGCAGCCAGTCTTTTGGGTCTTGGGTAGTTTCATTTTTAGCATCATTCATCGCCTGAACATTAACTGCAGTTGAGGAGAGCACAGAAAGCTCCTTATTAAGCCCTAATAGATTTAACTTACATATCACTGAATCAGTATTGTGCTTGAACAGGAATTGTCTGCTATTTTTGTTGAGACTACTAATTTTTGAATATTCTGCATTATTCAAACCGAAAATTTTCATATACCCTTCATCTGCCTGCGGGTTGGGAAGAAAAATCTGGGTCTTAATGTTTTGGATCAAAGTGTTGGTTATCGAGCTTTTTTTTGCCTGCTCAAAAGACTCCGTAGCAAATATACATATGGAGTTCTTTTCTGTCAGCCTTTGCAGCCAAGATTCTATTCTGGGTAGGAACGCAGAGTTATCTATTAATTTCCATGCCTCATCTAAAACTATTATTGCTGGAGTTTCGCCATCTAAAGACATTTCAACAAGGTGAAGCAGATAAGACATTAACGGCATGGTAACCGCCCTGCTATCAATTATCCTAGATAAATCCATTGCCATTATTTTTTCACTCCGCAACTGGCAATTATCTATATCATTGTCAAAACATGCGGCATAGGTTCCTTCACCATACCACTCACTTAAATTTCTTGCCGTTTCGCTTTCTTTATTTGTCCATACTTGAGGAATTATGACCGAAAGTTTTCTCAACTCCTTTGGAAGCAAGTAGTTAAGTTTTATTGCCTCTGATATTTTCTGCCTATCTTCTTCTGAAAGTATATTGGTTATATGAGCATTCTCTTCCAGCTCATCCAATTCTATGAGATACTCAATCCACTGCTCAATAAATGCCCTGTTTTCAACTGTATCATCTAACTGTAATGGGTTAAGTTTCAACCTGCCATCAGCTATCTCATCAAATGTATGGTAGTATTTGCCACCTATTGCATTTATGAAAATCTCTGACCCCTTATCTACTTCAAAATAATAGGTTTTAGGTCGGTATTTTTGCGCTTCAGAAACAAGAAAATTCATTAAAACCGTTTTACCAGCACCATAAGGGCCAATGATTGTAGTGTGACCGTTTTTTTCATAATGGAAATTAAAGAAATATGGCGTGTTCTTTTCTGTATGAAATACCGTAACAGCGCTGCCCCATAAATTATCAGTCATTTTTCCAGCAGGAAAATTGTATAGCGAAGCATATCCGCCTATTTTGTTGGTTACCAGATAGGTTTGCCTTCTTATAAAGTCAAAATTGGCTGGCATCTGGCTCCAGTAGCAATCTTCCATGAACAGGTCTTCCCTTATAAAAACTACTCCCAACTCCCTTAGGGCATCAACTGCCATTGACACGGCATTTTGCATTGCCCTTACGGTATTTTCCAGAACGGTAATTATTATCTGGTGCTGCCCATAGTCTGCAACACCTTTATTCTCTGCGTTGATTAACTCATTAAAGCCTGAAGCCTCTGGCAAACTCTTGGCGCCAGAAAGCTTGTATATATTTGCCTGATCAGAAAAAGCAGTTTCAATTTCTTTTCTACTCACAAAATCAAAACTTTCAGAAATTATGAACTGTATAGGCAATTGCAGGAACCTGTCTATCTCCTTGGTTGAAACCTCCTGATATTCTTTCACACTAAGAACTGCGCCATAGTTTGCACCTCTTTTGCCATGAACCTGAATTGTGTTATATTGAAATATAACTGAGCGGGATGGAAGATCTTTTGACAGGTCAACAGGCTTTAGGGGAATATTTTCCTGCTTAAGATTCATTATTTTACTACAAAAACTCATAATCTGAGAGTAATAAACCCCTCGCTTCTTTATTATTGAAAGCTTCTCTGCACCATAGCTGGCAAGATCTGCTACTATTTTATTAGTAACCTCATCAAGTTTCTTCGCTGCCTGATTAAGCGCTTTTTTACGACGCCTGAATTCTGAATTTATAAATAAAGTTTCAAAAAATAATTTAGGATTAACAATAGAAAGGCTTTCGCCAGAAATTATAACTGAAATATATAACTCATTTACAAACTGAGACTTTAAGTCATTCCTAATCGCCCATGCCTCGTGCATCTGCTTGCAGAAACCCTCCGCATACAAACCGCCCGTTGAAATATCACGCTTGTTTCGCAAGGTGTGCAGCCAGATAGCATACTCCTCGCCGTTAAGATTTTTCTTTATCGACTCCCTTATTATCTGCCTAAGCGGCGAAGAATTGCTGTCCCCATCTTCCCTTATAGTTTCAAAATTAAATCCCGTAATCTTGATAACCTGCATCAATTCACCATTTTTGGTTAGAATTGTCTCTTCATCAAAATGGCAGGCGTAGGGCAAATATTCCGCAACATCAGAATGATATTTTTTTTCACTTTTCTTAAGGTTGGAGAATGCCATAATTACTGTTCAAGTAGAATTTGTTTGAATTTTAACACAAAATTAACAAATTTTCCATAAAATCCAAAATTTTCTTTTTGAATACTGACCTATGGCGTTTTCTTAAAAATTAATTGTTGCAAACTTGTTGAAAAACTCTCAAAAAACCTATAACTACCCACCCTGTTATAATTACACTTTAAAATGCCCCAAAATCTCCAAAACCTAGCTAATTGTATTCGTTTTTTATCTATTGATGCTGTTGAAAGAGCCAATTCTGGCCACCCTGGTATGCCAATGGGTATGGCTGATGTTGCTACAGTATTATTTGCTAACCATTTGAAATTTAACCCTAAAAACCCTAACTGGCTTGACAGGGATAGGTTTATTTTATCTGCTGGGCACGGCTCAATGCTGTTATACTCTCTTCTTTATCTTACAGGTTATGAGGATATGAGCATTGAAGATATTAAAAATTTCCGCCAATTACACTCTAAAACCTGTGGGCACCCTGAATTTGGGCATGCTGGCGGTATTGAAACTACTACTGGGCCACTTGGGCAAGGTATTGCAAATTCGGTTGGTTTTGCAATGGCTGAAAGGCTATTATCTGAAAAATTTGGTGCGGATATTTTTAACCATTACACTTATGTTATCGCAGGAGATGGTTGCTTAATGGAAGGTATATCTCAGGAAGCTATATCTCTGGCAGGGCATTTAAAATTAAATAAATTAATCGTTTTATTTGACGATAACAAAATAACTATTGATGGCGCAACATCACTTGCAACATCTGAAGATCAACTTGCTAGGTTTCAAGCAAGCGGCTGGAACACAATAAAAATTGACGGGCATAATTATGAGCAAATTGACAACGCAATTTCTCAAGCAAAAAATTCTAATAAGCCAACTTTAATCGCCTGTGAAACTATAATTGCAAAAGGGGCACCAAAAAAAGCTGGCTCAAATGAAAGCCACGGCAGTCCACTTGGGGCTGAGGAAATCAAAGGCACTCGTGCTTTTTATAATTGGAATTATGAACCATTTATTATTCCTGAAAATTTACTTAATGAGTGGCAAGAAATCGGAAATAAAAGCGTAAAAGAGTTTTCAAAGTGGAATTCTTATTTTAATAAATCTTCAAATAAAACTGAGATAAAAAGGATATTTGAAAACAAGCTTCCAGTGGCATTTAATGATGCAATTAAAACTCTTAAACAGGAATTTGTTAACACTAAACCAAATTTCGCAACTAGAAAATCATCAGCAGTTTGTTTAGAAAAAATTACTGAAGCTGTACCTGAATTAGTTGGTGGCTCTGCGGATTTAACAGGCTCAAATTTAACGAAAGCTAAGTTAAAGCCTATTACCCCTGATAATTTTAGCGGCGGTTATGTTTACTGGGGGGTTCGTGAGCACGGAATGAGTGCCGCTATGAATGGTATGGCACTTCACGGAGGAATTCGCCCTTATGGTGGAACATTCTTTGTATTTACGGATTATTGTAAACCAGCAATTCGCCTTTCTGCATTGATGAATCAACCAGTTATTTATGTGATGACTCACGATTCAATCGGGCTTGGAGAAGATGGCCCAACCCACCAGCCAATTGAGCATTTAGCCTCAATGCGTGCGATACCTAATTTGCTCGTTCTGCGCCCTGCTGATGCCTATGAAACAGCAGAATGCTGGCAGATTGCGTTAGAAAATAAAACTGGCCCAACAATGCTGGTTTTAACCCGCCAGAACCTCCCTGCCCTGCGCACAGAATTTTCGGAAGAAAATAAATCTGCAAAGGGTGCGTATATAATTTGTGATGTTCAAAACCCTGATGTAACCTTGCTTGCCAGTGGCAGTGAAGTTTCGCTTGCAGTTAAAGCAGCAGATGCACTGGCTGCAAAAAACATCAAAGCAAAAGTTGTTTCTCTAGTTTCTTGGGAATTATTTGATAAACAGAAAAAGAAATACAAACGAGAAATTCTAGGCAAATCCTCCCACCCGAAAATTGCCATTGAAGCTGCATCTGGTTTCGGCTGGGAAAAATATATCGGCACTAAAGGTAAATTTATCGGCATGAATTCCTTCGGTGCATCTGCCCCTGCTGAGAAATTATATGAATATTTTGGAATTACAGTAGAAAAAATTGTTGAGGAAATAATTTAGTTCCAAGTAAACTTTTCTTTTACATATATTTTTTCAAGTTCTGTTGGTTCGCCTTTTCCTTCAAGTAAAACTTCGCCAAAGTTTTTGAATTCTATAGTTAAGCCTTGTTCTACTGCCCTATTATAATCTTCAATTCCCTTTTTGTTAGCTTTAACAAATGCATAATAGTTCTCACCGCTATTGTTAGTGGCTTGAGATGTAAGCAACATAATAAAATCACTTTTTTCTAGTAAAATTTTATCAGTGTTTTTTATATTGAATTTAGTATTTTCCATTTTGTTTTTCTAATGTTTGTTTTTCAGCACAGCAAAAAAATTCAGCAGATACAGCTTTGCCTTCTCTTCTGCCTATTATATTATGTTTAGATAATACTTGCTCAAGAGCTTCTGCCAAGCCCTGTATATGTTCTTTTGTATGTGAGGCATTAACTATAATTCTTAATCTTGCTTCACCTATAGGCACAGAAGGATGGAAAACTGGTCTACACAAATAACCTTTTTCTAATAAATCTTGAGCTACCGCTTTAGCTTCTGTTGCATCATTAACCCCTTCTTTTTTATCACCAATCATTATTGGTATTATATGCCCTCCAAAATCTAAAAACGGCAATTTCTTTTCGGTGAATACTTGTTTTGCAAAAGCAACATTTTCTCTATGCGAAACTCTTTCTTGGCAGTTTTCATCCATTAAATATTTTGATGTAAATAATGCTGTTGCTGTAATTATTGGCGGCTCTGTTGATGTAAAAATGTAAGAAGGCGACATTTTCATAGCTGTTGTAAAAGCCTTGTTTGCAATTACAAACCCACCTTTTGAACCATGAGCCTTGCCAAAACCACCAACTACAATATCTATATCATCTCTTACCCGAGAGCTTTCACATATCCCCCCCCCCACGAGAACCATACAAGCCAACTGCGTGAACTTCATCATCTATAGTTAGTGCATCATATTTTTTAGCAAGTGCCACTACGTCTTTAATATTAGGCATTGCTCCATCCATTGAATATATGCCCTCAAAAACTATTATAGGCTTTGAATTTGGATAAGTGGTTTTTACCTTTCTAAGTTCTCGCTCCAAATCTTCCATATCATTGTGAGCAAATATAGCTTTTGGAAGCCCTCTCATACCCTCAATAATTGACCTGTGATTTAACTGGTCGCTTACAAATACTAGCCTGTTATCATATACTTTTGCTAGCATCTTTAGCGTTTCCATATTTGCATCATATCCTGACCCAAAAATGACAGAGCCTTCCCTCTCATACACGCTTGCAATTTGGTGTTCTAGCTCTGACAATTCTGGGTATCTGCCACCCAGATTATGGCTTCCGCCTGAGCCTATACCCCTAGCTTTAACAACTTCTATTGCTTGATTTACAAATCTTTCATTGGTGGCTAAACCAAGATAGTCATTTGATGAGAATGTAACAACTTCTCTGCCATCAAGAGTTCCTCTAGGAAAAATACCAACACCTGAGTTAAAATCCCAGAATTGTCTTTCTAAATCCCTGCTAGCATATTGCTCACCAAAATATGCTTGAGATAATTCTGCTAATGTTTTTGAATGAAGCATAATATCTATAAATTCTACACCCGAATTTTAACATACAAACCTTAATTCTTCGTTAACGCTCTTGATTTTTTTGCTATTTTTACTAAAAACTAGCGACTGAAAACTAATAACTTACAAAAATGGCAGTAAAAGTAGCACTTAATGGAATGGGAAGAATTGGTAGATGTATTTTAAGGCATTACCTTGAAAGCAACAGAAAGGATGTTGAAATTGTTGCCGTTAACGCCCCTGGCGACATTAAAAGGCACATTCACCTACTTAAATATGACTCTATCCACGGGGTTTTGCCCGTTGCCGTTAATGGTGATGAGAAATCGTTTACCGCTGGTGATAAAAAAATGGTGCGCTTTGATGAGCGTGACCCAGCGAAAATTGACTGGGCATCAACTGGTGCAGAAATAGTTCTGGAATGCACTGGCCACTTCAAAACCAAAGATGAAGCATCAGCCTATAGAAGCATCAGTGATGTTAAAGTTATGATATCTGCCCCCTCCCCCGATGCTGACGCAACAATAGTAATGGGTGTTAATGATGATATCTTAAAGAAGGAACACAATATTATATCCATTGGCAGTTGTACAACTAACTGCCTTGCACCTGTTGCAAAAGTTTTAAATGACAAACTAGGCATTGAAAAAGCCTTTGTTACTACTGTTCACGCATATACTTCTGACCAAAACTTAGTTGATGGCGCACATAATGATTTAAGGCGCGCAAGGGCGGCCAATTTAGCAATGATTCCTACCTCTACTGGGGCGGCTAAGGCCATTGGGCAGGTTATCCCTGAGCTTAAAGGCAAGTTTGACGGCACTGCAATTCGCGTTCCAACCCCCAATGTTTCTATGATTGATTTCTGCGCTAATGTTTCCCGTGAAACATCTGTTGATGAGATTAACAAATTAATGAGGGAGGCTTCAGAAGGAAAATTAAAGGGCATTTTGGGCTACACTGAAGAGCCTTTAGTTTCTATTGACTTCAACGGCACAACTGAAAGCTCATATTTTGATGCAACTGGCACCTATGTTCTGGGTAAAAACTTTATCCGTATAGTAAGCTGGTATGATAATGAGTTCGCCTTCTCCGTTCGTATGCTTGATGTTGCCGCTAAGTGGGGCAATTTATAGTTTGATTTTGGGTGGTTAGCTCAGATGGTTAGAGCGCTACGTTGACATCGTAGAGGTCGTTGGTTCGATCCCAATACCACCCACCATTTTGTAAAAACTTTGATTAGGTTTAAGCCTTAAATTGATAATATTTGTATTAATAGTTAGTTTATTGAACTGAAATATAACTGACCTTCAATATCCAATTATGTCCGTTTCATATCCATTAAATTTGCCTGGATTATCTTAAATCACCCTAAAAACTTGCGAATATTGGCATATGGTCGCTATGTAGCAACCACTCTTCTGGCTTTCCTATTTCAATTTTTGCGTCTCTAGTTATCATTTCTTTTGGTACAAAAATATAGTCTATATGATAAGGTTTTAACTTATCTCTGTACATGTAAAGCGTTGCTTCACTTTCTTTTCCTTGATTCTCTCCTGTTATTTCGTGATAAAGGCTTTTTATACCAATTTCGTCTAATATCTTAACCACCTCCGAGTGGTTCCATTCTCTTTTTGGCTTGTCCCAACAAGAATTACTATTAAAATCCCCACATAATATTGTTGGTTGGTTTGCAATTTCTTGTTTGTGTTTATTTAAATATTTCCATAGCTGACCTATGTAAGAAAATTTATCTCCCTGATCTTGCTTTGTCCATACCGCAATTAAGTTTATACTATCATTTACTCTTACTGGAAGAAAGTGTTTTAGATCTTCTGAATCCCAATTTAGAGGCTCTAGCTTTTGGTTTTTATTGCATATTACAGCTAGTCCTCTTTTTTCTCCCTTCCAATAAAATTGCTGGTTTTGGTATATATCTTCTATTTCTTGCTTTCCGCACTCCTGCAAGACTAGTATATCTAAACCTAGTGGCTCTAGTAATTGAGCCTTTTTTCTATACGCACCGTTACAATTCCACGATACAATTTTCACTATTTACCCTTTCCGCACTTAATTTTGCCTTCTTTTCCTGCGTCTTTACCTTTGCAACAGCATTTCTCTTTACCGCATTTTTCGCATTTGCATTTTTCCTTGCAACAACAAGGTTTTTCCCTGCCTGATATGTCACACCCCCTGCCCTTCTGCATATTGCAACATGAGGCTAAAGCCGCAGTTGCGAAAGCAATTGTTATAATGTTCAATAGTTTTTTCATAGTTACTCCTTTTTGGTTAATTTCCTTATCATCAGCCTTTTCAACCTTCTTGGGTCAGCTTCTAATATTTCAAACTCAATTTCATCATTCATTTTAATTATCTCACCTTTGACTGGTATTCTGGAGGTGAGGTTGAATATCAGCCCGCCTATTGTGTCATATTCGTTATTTTCTGCTAGTTTTATATCCAGTTCTGTTTTCTTTATGATATCTTCAATATACATTCTTGAAGATACTTCATATTCATTATCATTCAGTTTATTGAATATAAGGTTGGTATCTTCCCTGACATGCTCGTCTTCAATATTACCAACTATTTCCTCAATAATATCTTCTAGGGTAACTATACCTTCTGTTCCACCATATTCATCAACTACTATTGCAATGTGAACATGGCTCTGTTGCATGCGGATAAGCAGATTGCCTATTTTCATTGAAGCAGGAACAAACAGACATTTCCTAATAATATCAGCTATTTTCAATTTTGTTTTGTTGAAAAAACTGCGTGCAACATCTTTGATATGTATAAAACCCAGAACCTCATCAAGGTCACCTTTATATACTGGAATTCTGGTATAGGTTTTTCCTAACAATTTTTCCTGAAGATTTTCAAAATCTATATCGCTGGGAATTGAAAATATATCAGACCTAGGGATCATTATATCTTCCACATAAAGCTCATTGAATTCCAAAATATTTCTGATAATTGCCTTTTGTCCATCTGGAATATCTTCCTCTGTATGTTGATTTTCATCAAGAATTTCCTCCAGAGACTCTCTGAGGCTTTGTTTTTGCCTGAAGTTAAATATATTTGTAATTCTGCTTATTGTGTTTAGAAGCTTTTCTTTAACCTCTCCCTGGTATTCCTTATCGTGTTTTTCAAATGTATCTTCTTTGGTATTCATGAACTTAAATTTATACCCTAAAAGGTGGATTGTATTTGATATTTACGCAAAAATCTATATCTAATATCATTAATTTTAATTAGTAATATCTGGATGGCAAGTATAGGTACAAAATTATTTACTTTATTTTTTGGTCAGAAAGTTGGGGAAGATGTATTCGGAAACATATATTACCAAACTAGAAAGCCGCAAAGTACCGTTGGAAGGTATAATAAGAACAGAAGATGGGTTATTTTTAATGGTAAAAATGAACCTTCTAAGGTTCCTGCTGAATGGCATGGCTGGCTTCATTTTTCCTTTGACGAAATTCCTGATATCAAGGTAAAAGGATATTATTGGCAAAAATCTCATACCCCAAACCTTACTGGAAGTGACCTCATGTACTTACCTTATGGTCATAAAGAATCCATAGGTAAAAGGGAAAAAGCTACTGGTGATTATAAACCATGGAAACCAAATCAATAACAACTAATAAAATATAAAATGACTAAAAACTATTTTGAAACATTCGTGGGCTTTTCCGTAATATTCATAGCGATATATTTTATATTATTTGCAATGAATAATACTGGTACTAAAAATAACTACGGTTATAGCCTTAATATAACTTTTGACAGGGTGGACGGACTTGCTGTAGGAAGTGATGTAAAAATAAGCGGTCTAAAAGTTGGAACTGTAACTGAAGCATCAATAGATGCTAAAACTTACTTAGCAAAAATAATCATTAATATTCGTGATGACGTGAAGATACCAGCAGACTCAACTGCTGAAATAATAAGTTCTGGTTTACTGGGTGATAAATATATAGCACTTGTACCTGGTGGCGATGATGAATATCTAAAAAATGGTGATAAAATATCTTTCTCACAAAGCTCTATTTCTATTGAATCTTTAATAAGCAAGTTTATGTTCAGTTCAGATAATAAAGAAAAAAAATCTGAAAAAGATGAGCTAGAAACTGATGACATCTTCAAATAAAAAAGAATTATTTACCAGTATATTCTCAACTATTATCGGGCATAATAATATCAAAAATATACTGCTGGATTTTTACCTGAGAGATAGTATTCCTAGTTCTATTATATTCTATGGAAATGAGGGAATAGGAAAGTTTAAAACGGCAGATACATTCTCTAAATTAATCTCAAGAAAAGAAGAAAAGGAAAATGACGAATTATCATTATTTCAAATTGAGGATAGCCTCAATAAATATGATATTTCAACCCAAACTTATGAAGATATAAAGATAATTGAACCGAATGCTAACGGTATAATAACTTCTGATAATATCAAGGATATAAAGAATATTACTAATTTTTCTTCATCCTATTCAAAATATAAAATAATTATCATCAACAAGGCAGAAAATTTAAACATACAGGCAGCTAATTCAATTTTAAAGATACTTGAGGAGCCAAGCAATAACACCCTGTTCATTTTGGTTTGTAATGACATTAACAAATTATATGAAACTATAAAATCACGATGTATAAAAATAAGGTTCAATAATTTAAGTTTTAATGATTATAAGGCTATCCTGAAAGAGAATAATATAGAAGCAGATTATGACCTCTTTTCAAAAACAAGTGGTTCTATAAGTAAAACAATTGATATATTAGAAAATAAAATATTGGAATCTGTAGATAGTTTTTTAGATATAATAAAAAGGGGAGATAATAATATTGGTTCATTAACTAAAATATCTGAAAAGTTCAAAGATCATAAAAAGAAAACAAACTACATACTTTTTTTAGATATTCTTACAAATGAGTTGTTAAAAAAAAATAATAACAGGAAAATAATAGAGCTTATAGAAAAGCTAAATTATAAAAACACGGATATCTCAGATAATATAAAATCTATAAGATATAAGTGTTTATAATTAGTA
>DQGZ01000153.1 GCA_003531345.1 Alphaproteobacteria bacterium
GCTTCATCCTTGGCAACATCAAGGCGGTTATTCAGGGTTAACACAACAGAGGCGGAGGCCTCAAAATTTTGGCGTTTAAAAATATCTTTCCGTGGCATTACCAAATGCACCCTTGCTGATTTTATTGAGGAGAGGGAGGATATAGTGCGTGCCAGCTCACCTTCTAAAGCCCTTATCAGGTTAACATTCATTACGAAGTTTGATGTTCCCAGCAGGCTTTCTTTATCAAAAATTTCATAGCCAACAATATTTGCCTTATTAGGCAGCCCTTTTTCAGCCAAAGTCATTCTTACCCGCAGCACGTCTTTGCTTTCAACTTTTATTTCACTGCCACCGCCTGATACTTCAAACTTAACACCAAGTGCGCCAAGTTCTGTAACAACAGCAGAGCTGTCTTCAGTGTTAAGGTTGGAATACAGTATACTCATCACTGGTTCGGCAAGGCGAAATGAAAGGAAGGAGAAAATAACCAACAGGGAAACACCAACGATACCAAGGAAAATATAGCGAGGTGAAGCAAAATTCTTTAGAGAGTCAAAGAAATTTTCCATAATTTGTAGTTAGTTAACAGGTTTGTTATATGTTAAAAAACCTATACGCAATACCATAGCTAGTTATTAGGTAAAATTATATGCACAACATATAGTTATGTATTGGCAAATTTTTCAACAGTTTGCAACAAGTTAATTTTTATTTTGGAAAGTGTCTTTTAATTGTACAAAATTTTTCTCCAACTCTGCTATGAAATTAACTTTTTCATTTGGGTCACCAGCGTAATATTCTATGTTTTTGCAATAGTTTGCCATATCATTAAACCCAAGGTTCATAGAACTTCCCTTTAATTCATGTATTGCATCATGCCATAATTTCTGGTCATTTTTTTCAAAAGCTGTTTTGCAGTCAGTGATAACTTTTTCAAAAGTGGCCATATAAAGGTTTAAGAACTCAGTCTTTAATCCTTCGTCGCCATCTACCAGTTCATCAAGCCGATTACTTTCAAATTGCATCATAAATCAGGAATTAGGAGTTAAGAGTTAGTTTTTTAATTAACTAACTGCCTCTAAAAAACCATTAATGATTTTTTTAAGTTCGTCTATTTTTTCTTATGGTAAAATGAATTTTATAATAGTGTTTAGATAATCTCATGACGGCACTATCTAGTAATTATTACCCTAAATCCTAGTTCCTGATTCCTATCCCCTGAACTTATTCAGTGCCAGTGCCGCTGCAACGGAAGCATTTAAACTTTCAACACTGTTATTGATTGTTATACAAAGAACTTTATCACACAAGCGTTTTAAGTGTGGGCTTAAGCCCTTTCCTTCAGCGCCTATTATAAGTGCAACTTTTTTGTCAGTTTTATAATTCTCAATGGTTTCTTCAGCTTTGCCATCAAGCCCGATTATCTCATAATTTTTGGCTTTCAGGTCTTCAATAAGGTTATGCAGGCTTGGAATACGTACATAAGGCATAATTTCCAGCACACCAGCAGAGGTTTTGCATATTGTTGCATTTTCATTAGGAGAGTTCTTCTCTTCCGTGATAACTGCATCAAAGCCGAATGCTTTTGCAGTTCGTATTATTGCACCAACATTATGGGGGTCTGTTATGTCATCAAGTATGCACAGTTTATTCAGGCTTTCAGTATTCAGGTTGAAATTCACATAAAGTGGTTTTACTTCCAGCCCAACGCCTTGATGGGTTACTCTGTCCTGTTCGCCGATTATTCTGTCCAGCAGGTCAGGCATTACATTTTGCACTTCAATCGTCTGAAATATTTCGTTACCAAGCCTTTCCCTTAAAAATTCCTGACCATTTTGAGTAACGAATAATTTTGTTTTAACCCTGTTTTCATTTTTTAATGCCGCTAAAACTGGGTGTTTGCCATATACCACGTAACTTTCTTTAGGTGATTTACGTTCATAAAAACCATCTTCGTTTTTTTCCCTTCTGTTATCACGCCCTCTATCCCTTCCGCTGCCACGCCTGTCATCACGGTTGAATTTTCTGCCACCGCCTCTATTATCCCAGCGCTCTCCTCTATAGCTACCACCGCCACCCTCACGTTTTTTATAATCCCTGTCGTTGCGCTCTCTCTGGTATCTTGGACGTTCACCATTTTCAGAGCTTGCCGCAGGTGTGCTATTTCTATTTTCTGATCTGCCATCATGGTTGCTGCCTTTATATCCACCTTGATATGAGCTTCCGCCTTCACGTCTTTTATATTCACCGCCACCGCTACCGCCACTTCTTTCGCCTTTGTAGCCGCCTCTGTCATTATTTCCTTTATATCCACCCCTATCGTTGTTGCTTTTATACTCTTTTTTATATCCGCCTTCTTTGCGCTCACCACCGCCTTCACGTTTTTTATACTCACCGCCTCTTTCATCCCTTTTATATTTTGGCTTATCAAAGCTTTCTGAGCGCTCAGAGCCGCCATCTTTACCTTTGGGCTTAAAGCCGCTATTTTCTCCTCTCTCTTCCCTTTTGTGGTCAGATTTACCTTTTCTATGCTCTTTAGGCTTTAGCTGGTTGTGTAATTTAAAATTTTTTTCCACGATGTATTTTTAGTTAGTTTATTGTTATAAGATTTTGTATCATATAGCTTAAAAGCACATCATTTGCTATATAAATTGTTAA
>DQGZ01000094.1:0-630 GCA_003531345.1 Alphaproteobacteria bacterium
ATTCCGATCTGCCATGATATTATAATTAAATTTTCTTTATAAATAAGCACTTTAATAATATATTCAAAGAAAATTGTTATTAAAGGTTAATAATGTTAGAAAACTACACTCCCGTACATGAAAAACGTCTGGTCAACCGACTTAAGAACTATTGGGATAATATTAAACCTGAAAATTCCGTACCAGAATATAACAGGTTCAATAAAAATTTTATAGCTGACATGTGGGAAAACTGCATGCTATTTTACGTGATAAATAATGGTGATCAGAAACTGTATCATTGTGAACATGTTGGAAGTCAGTTAACTATAAGTTTTGGTAATGAACTTAAAGATGCTTATGTTTCTTCCAGAAATAAACTTCTTCTTCCTGGTGCAAATTTAATGAAGTATATGGATATTGCGCTAAGCAAGAAAGATTTTATAATGTCGTCAGGACAATTTGTTAATTACAAGAATAAAATAGTAAAATATAGAGACTGTATTCTACCATTTACTGATAATAATTCCAATATAAGCTATCTTATAGTTGGCATTTCATGGAGAGAATTTAATTAGACACAGTTAACAAGGGCTTATAAAATTTGTTATATAACTGAATTAAATTTTTTGTATTTAGAACCACTAAAAA
>DQGZ01000094.1:900-3268 GCA_003531345.1 Alphaproteobacteria bacterium
TTTGTATTTAGAACCACTAAAAACAAAAAATTGTAATTTGTTCTCTGATAAAATTAATCAAATTGCAAATTTATTAACTTTTGCTAACTGCGTATAAATGTATAACCCTGAACAAAAACAGGATCTACTTCTCTTTTACAAGATCAAAAAAATTCCTGCGGTTTTCATGTTCTTTTCTATGGCAATTTTTTTCTGTGGAGTGCTGATTCTGTTCTCAGCGTCAAAAGGAAATTTCTACCCTTGGGCATACAAGCATTTACTAAATTTTATACTGGCACTACCTATTTTTTTTATAATTATTTTAACCGATATAAGGGTGTGGTTCAAACTTACCTATTTTTTGTATGCAGCGGGTTTACTTCTTCTTATTGCCGTCAAATTTATGGGAGTTGAAGGTGGTCTTGGTGCACAACGCTGGCTTGCTATAGGTGGCTTCAGGTTTCAGCCCTCTGAACTGGTTAAGGTGTTTCTGGTTCTTGCCCTTGCCAGATATTACCACAACCTTCACCTAAATCATCTACATAAACTTTACAGCCTTTTTGTACCTCTTGCCTTGATAGGAATTGATGCTGCACTTGTACTTATACAGCCGAATTTAGGTACGGCAGCAATAATCTGCCTAGTGGGTGGTACAATATTTTTTACCACTGGCATAAGTTATAAAAAAATTATTTTTGTAGTAATTGTAATTGGTTGTACTTTACCAGTGCTATGGGCAAATATGCATGAGTACCAGAAAAGGAGGGTACATACATTTCTTAACCCTGAATCTGACCCGCTAGGTGCTGGTTATAACATAATTCAATCAAAAATTGCCATTGGCTCAGGCGGTATAACGGGCAAGGGCTTTTTAAAAGGCTCTCAAAGCCAACTTAATTTTGTACCAGAACAACAGACTGACTTTATTTTCTCTATCGTAGCTGAGGAATTTGGACTGATCGGTGGGTTAGTAGTAATAATTTTATTCAGTGGCTTAATTTGGCAAGCGCTAAAAATTTCAAATAACTGTAAAACCATTTACGCCAGAGTTACGTCCTACGGCATGGTTTCCATTTTATTTGTGCATGTATTTGTAAATATCGGCATGGTAACAGGTATCCTGCCTGTTGTGGGCGTTCCTTTACCTTTAATATCATATGGCGGGTCAAGCCTGATAAGCAGTATGGTTGCCATTGCCTTTGTTGTTAATTGCCATATTCACAAAGACCTAGAAATAATAACCGAAGATGATGAAGAAGAGTTTTAGATAGTGCCGTCTACTAATTTAAGCAAGTTCTGATATTATTAAGGAATATAACTCCTTTTCTTTTAAGCCCCATAATTGCTGAACCTCATTATATGAGAATTTATGCGCTCCCGACCTTGGAGATGAAACCCATATCTGGGAAGTAACATTATGCTTGTTTATAACATATTGTCCAAAAGCTGAGTTTATGTATAAAACTCCATTCAAAATATCCACCTCAATATTATTTTCTTCACAGTAATCAAATATCATTTCAATTATCTCATCTGAAATTTTGTTAAATGACATATTGTTTATAGCTATAGTTGATTAAGATGAAATCTCAATTTTGCTAGATATTCTCTGGGGTCTTTCACACTGACCTTTACCCCTTTCTTCTGGTTAAAATAGTCATATAGTCTGGTAACTAGAAACCTTATACTTGCACCTACCAGCAAAATGGGCAGCGCTGCATACTCAGCTTCTGATAATGACCTGATTGAATTATAATTTCCAAGTAAATTTTGCAATTTTTCTCTGTTGAAGGAAAAGTCTTTTTCAAAACACCAGGCATTTATCATTATCGCCAGATCATAGGCTAGAATATCATTTGCTGCCATATAGAAATCAATTATACCAGATATTTCACCATTTTCCTTAAGCATTACATTATCAGGAAAATAATCACCATGAATTATTCCTACTGGCAAATTTTCTGGCCAGTTTTTATCAATAATTTCAAACCCCTGTGTAATTGCTTCCTTTAACCCTGCAAATTCCTGTTTATTTTTTTTAGTTATTTTCGCATAGGTTTCTTTCCAAAAATCAATACTTAAACTATTCTTTCTATGTAAATGATTTTCTTTCTGAGAGCATAAATGCAGCTCCGCTAATTTTCTGGCTGCCTTTGATATATTATCCAGACTTGGTTCCTTAATGTTTTTTCCTTCAAGAAAAGATATTATAGCATATGGCTTCTCATTATAATAATTGAATAAATTATTGTTTTTATCTCTTATTGGAACTGGGCAGTTAAAATTATTTTTGCTCAGATATTCCTTAAGTTCTAGAAAATACGGCAGGTCATTAAGGTTTGTTCTATTTTCATAGATAGTAAAAATATACCTGTCCGTACTGGTGTTT
>DQGZ01000183.1 GCA_003531345.1 Alphaproteobacteria bacterium
TTTTGCCGATGCCAGCTTTGAAGTTTTGGCTCGTAGCATTATTTCCAAAATACCTGATTTTTATGAAGTAAAAAGTTTCAGGATAATTGATGAGCGCCGTAAAAATGCTCTTGGCAAGCTTGTCAATGTTGCGGAGGCTACGGCAAAGGTGGTTATTGATGGTAAGGAGTATAATGAAATATCGGAGGGCTCTGGTCCTGTTGATGCTTTAGCGCGTGCAATAAAAAAGGCAGTTTCAAAAAAATACCCTGAAGTAAATCAGGTATCCTTAATTGATTATAAGGTGCGTATAATGCAGGCAGAAAAAGGCACTGGCGCAATCACCAGAGTGCAGATAGAAAGCAAAGATAAGCAAAATAACCGTTTCAATACCATAGGTGTTTCGTCAAATATCCTTGATGCAAGCTTCAATGCGCTTAATGATTCTTTAATATACCAAATAATTAAAACTCACCATAAGACTAAAAAACCTTGAAAATTTGAGATTTTACTATAATTAGCGTTCAAGTTCTGGTCTCTAACAAATTTGGTAAGAGTAAGTTTTTCAATGCGAACTTGAGGGGGTGTACACTTAGTACATGACTGAAAGTGAGTCTGCGGAAAAACTCAGCTATTAACGAATTTGTTAGAGACCCAGTGGCGGGCTTAGCTCAGTTGGTTAGAGCGCGAGTTTGTGGAGCTTGAGGTCGCCGGTTCGATCCCGGTAGCCCGCCCCAGTCTTTTAGAATATCTTTGATTTTTTAAATCTTGCAGCCTAAATATCCCTTTATAATATATATTCTTCCTATGAAAAACCTGCTCGTTTTTTTAATTATTATTTTTTCATCTATGCCAGCCTCAGCAAAAAATGCCCATGATTTTTCCTTCTCTGCACTTGAGGCAGGTAAAGAAATAAAACTATCTGAATTCAAAGATAAAGTTGTATTGGTAGTAAATACTGCCTGCCTGTGTGGTTTCACCCCGCAATATGAGGAACTACAAAAACTTTATGATGAATATAAAGAGAAAGGATTGGTCATAATTGGTGTACCTTCAGATGATTTTGGCGGGCAGGAATTAGATACTGAAGAGGATGTTAAAAAATATGTTGATGATAAATTCAAAATAACTTTCCCCTTAACCAGAATTTCAAAGGTTAAGGGTAGTGATGCAATTCCATTTTATAAATGGGCAAATAAAAAAGCAGGTTTCATCGGCAGCCCAAAATGGAATTTCCATAAATATCTGATTTCAAAAAATGGTGATTTTATTGACTGGTTTTCAACCAAAACTTCTCCAACTTCAGATAAAATTAAAAAAGCAATAGAAGCAGAATTAGCGAAATAATTTTATATGAATCCAACCATTCTTCCATATAAAGGCATTTATCCGCAGATACATGAAACGGCTTTTATTGCGCCTAACGCAACAATAATCGGCGATGTAGTAATTGGTGAGTATTCTTCCGTCTGGCCAGGGTGCGTTATCCGTGGTGATGTTAATATTATCCGCATTGGCAAAAGAACAAACATTCAGGATGGCACAATAATCCATGTAACCCGCCCCAGTATTGCAGGTGAGGGCGGACAAACCATAATTGGTGACAATATAACAGTGGGGCATAGCGCAACTATTCACGCCTGCACACTTGAAGACGAATGTTTTGTTGGAATGAGCGCAACCATATTAGACGGTGCGATAGTTAAAAAAGGTGCAATGCTTGCGGCAGGTGCATTACTTACACCAAAAAAGCAGGTTTTAGGTTGCCAGATATGGGCAGGCAACCCAGCAAAATACATGCGTGATATGACAGATGGCGAAAAAGCCTTCATAATGATCTCTGCTGAAAATTATGTTAATGACGCCAAAGCACATAAAGAGAGTTATTAGAACTCAATTTTACTTGATACGCACTGCGTAATATGTTCTTGATGTTGAAATTGTAGATTATCATTAAGTTTATTCATGGAAAAATTATTATTAAATAAAATAGAAGTGGCTGAGAGGCAGTTGGAAACGGCGGTTGAATTGTTTTTTGATGAAAAAGACTGTATATCAATACATAATTTAGCTAGTTCTTCATATCAAATTATTCATGATATTCTTAGAGATAAAGAAGTTGAAAGCTTGAAAGAATATAATTTTAAAAACAATGATATGGGTTTCAAAGAATTTAAGGATTTTAATAAAGAAGTTAGCCAAGTATGGAATTTCCTTAAACATGCGAATGAAAATCCTAGTGATACATTAGAATTTGAACCTCATGTAAATGATTTTCTTATGAGAACAGCCATTCATGATCTTTATATATTAAACAATAAAATATCTGACGTAATGAGCTTATTTGTTGCATATTTTAAATTTGTATATGGGGATGATAATGGCGGAATGGTGGATATTACAGATATAAAATTAATTGATTTTAATAAAAGGCAATTGGCAATAAAAAAAGGTAAAGAAAATATTTATGACAGAAAGAAAATTGCATAATCCACACGCTGGTGAGATATTAAAATATGAGTTTATTGATGAAATTGGAATCAGCCAGAATGCGTTGGCAAAGGCAATAAAAGTACCTGCTAATAGAATTCATCATATAATTAAAGGCGTGCGCAGAATAACAGCAGATACTGACTTACGCCTGTGTAAGTTTTTTGCAGTGAGTGACGGGTATTTTTTGCGCCTGCAATCTATATATGAAACTATGGAAGCAAAGAAAGAGCTTAAAAACAAAATAGACTCTATACCGCTTTATTCAGTGTTTTTGAAAACACATGGTCAATACGAATCTAGATTATGAAAATTGCAAATTTAATGTTTTCAAAAAATTTAGGCGGTATTGAACAAGCCTTTATTGATTACACAAAAGCCCTAGTAATTGAGGGCAATGAAGTGTTATGCATTACCCAAAAAAATGCTAAAATTAACGCCGTAGTTGCTAAATTATTAAGTGAGGAAAAATATAAAAACAGCATCACTAACAAAAAAATTTCTAACTTTGGCAAATGGGATTTTATAGCAAAAATCAGAATTTATTTTGCGATTAAAAAATTTCAAGCACAAATAATTATCGCACAAGGTAACCGCCCAACCCAGCTTGCTCGCTGTGCCGCAAATTTGTGCAAGGCAAAATTAGTTAGTGTTGCACATAATTACAAAATAAAACCACT
>DQGZ01000143.1 GCA_003531345.1 Alphaproteobacteria bacterium
TTTTTAAGTTTTTAGGTTTTTCTTAATCGCCTAATCACTTAAAAACTTAACAATTTAAACCCTAACCCCAGTAGGTATTTCAACAATATTCTTCCTTCCACGGTTAAAAAAAAGATAGAATACAGGAACTATATATAAGGTCATTATGGTTCCTAACGTCATGCCGCCAACAATAACCCAGCCTATCTGGTGCCTGCTTTCAGCGCCAGCGCCCATTGCGAAAGCAAGCGGTGCTGCACCGAGTACAGTTGCAGCGGTTGTCATGAGTATAGGGCGAAGCCTTTGCAAAGCTGCCTCCATTATTGCGTCTTGAAGAAAATAACCTTCCTGCTGTTTCTGATTGGCAAACTCAACCATTAAAATTCCATGCTTGGTAATTAACCCCACTAAGGTTATCAGACCTATCTGGCTATATATGTTCAGGCTGTTGCCTGTAAGCAATAATGCCAGTAATGCGCCAAACATTGATAGTGGCACTGTTATCATTATAACAAGCGGGTCAATAAAGCTTTCAAATTGCGCTGCCAGTACAAGGAAAATAAACATTATTGCCAGCACAAAAGCCAGATAGATATTTTGTGAACTCTCTAAGAACTCCCTTGACTGCCCGTCATAATCAACTTGAGCTGATTTTGGTAATATCTCTGCTGCTTTTTCTTCCATGAACTCTATTGCCTCGGCTATGGAAAAATTCGGGCTGAGGTTAGAGGTTATTTTTATGGAGCGCATGCGGTCAAAATGGTTCAAATCTCTTGGGGCTACCGTTTCTTCATATTCTGCAAGGTTTGAAACAGGAACAAGCTCACCAGACTTTGAGCGTAGGTAAATATTATCAAGGTCATCTGGTGCTAGTTTTTTTGTTTCATCAACCGCTAATATTGCGTCATACTGCTCACTGTCCTGCTTGAAGCGGGTTAATTTTCTGGTCGCTAAAAATGTTTCCAGCGCCCTACCTGCATCGCCAACATTTATCCCAAGATCTGCTAGTTTATTGCGGTTAAAATTTAACTTCAGGTTAGGTGTATTAATTTTGAGGTCACTTTCTGTTCCGATGAAGTTAGAGTTCTTTGCCATTTCAGCTAAAATTTTTTCAACATATTCATTCATGCTGCGATAAGACCTTGTATCTTTTACTATGAATTCCAGAGGTTTGGAAAAGCCGCCGCCACCAAGTGATTGCGGAACAATAGGGAAGGCAAGTATACCAGAAACATCAAAAAATTCAGGTGCATAGGCTTGTGCAATTTCAGTGGTTTTCCTATCACGATCAGACCAGTCAGTCGTTCTCATGAATGAAAGCCCTTGATTTGAAACAGGCAGCCTACCTGAGCCAATTCCTGTAACGATTCCATACCTGTTTATCTCAGGTATTGTCTGGATGATTTTTTCCAGTTGGCTGGCGTAAGCATTCATATAATCTGTCGTTGCACCTTCTGGCCCAACAAATGCCATAAATACTGCCCCCCTGTCTTCCAATGGGGAAAGCTCCGAGCGCAGGAATTTTGAGGTAATAAAAATTCCAAGAAAGATAACCAGCACAGTTGGAATTGCAACAAACCTGAAAGCTAAAAACCTTGTTAAGGTTCTTTTATAAAAATTATCCAGACGTTCAAGATATTCGGTTATTTTTTTAAAGAATTTATTTTCATTTGAGTGGTCTTCTTTTTTCAGTAACCTTGAACTCATCATGGGTGAAAGGCTAAGGGCAACGAAACCAGAAATAATTACAGTTGATGCTAAGGTTATTGCAAATTCAACAAATAATTTGCCTGTTTTCCCATCAATAAACGCTACAGGCGCATAAACTGCGGCTAAAGTTATGGTCATGGCAACCACCGCAAACCCGACCTCCCTTGCGCCTTTAAAAGCTGCCGCAATAGGCTTCATACCGTTTTCAATATAACGGTAGATATTTTCCATCATCACTATCGCATCATCAACCACCAAGCCGATAGCAAGTACGAAGGCGAGCAATGTTAAGGTATTTATAGTAAAGCCAAGGGCAAGCATTATGGTAAATGTGCCGATAAGTGAAACAGGTATTGTAACCAGCGGTATAAGAGTTGCACGCCACGAGCGTAGGAAAAGGAATATAACCAGTGAAACAAGTATCATTGCTTCAAAAAGAGTTTTAAAAACATTTTCTACTGATTTTGAAATGAACTGGGTTGAGTCATAACCAATCTGCAAAGTAACATTTTTTGGCAGTGAATTGTTTATTGACTTTAACAACTCATTGACAGATTTTGAAATATCAAGCGGGTTGGCAACACTTTGTTTCACAACGCCAAGACCAACAGAAGTTTTGCCATTAAATTTAAAGCTGACCCTGTCATTTTCAACGCCGAGGGTTACTTTGCCAACATCACTCATTTTTATAAGGCGGCCAGCCCTGTTTGATATTACAACATTCTCAAACTCTTCTTTGGTGTTTATATCTGTGTTTGACTGAACTATGAACTCCCGCTGCAAACCCTCTATCCTTCCTGATGGAATATCTACGTTCTGCTGAAGCAGGGCGCTTTCAATATCAGTCGCAGTAACATTAAGGGATGCCATTTTTTCTGGATCAAGCCAGATACGCATTGCGTATTTACGCTCTCCAAAAATGAAAATATCAGCCACCCCGTCAATGGTCTGTATCCTGTCCTTTACCATATTATCAGCAAGTTCAGTAAGCTGTGCAGGTGTGTAATAATCAGACTGCATTACAAGCCACATTATTGGGCTGGAATCTGCCTCCACCTTAGAGATTATAGGCTCATCAACCTCATCAGGCAACCTGCCTCTTACCCGTGAAACCTTATCACGCACTTCTGCCGCTGCATTATCTGGGTCACGGTCAAGGTTGAATTTCACCTGAACAACGCTGGTTCCCTCTCTGCTGGTGGAGGTGGTATATTTTATTCCCTCTATTCCCGATATGCCATCTTCAATAATTTTGGTTATCTGGCTTTCCATTATTTCTGCCGATGCACCAGGGTAAGTGGTAACAATGGTTACTGCTGGTTCATCTATCTTGGGGTATTCCCTAACAGCAAGTTTTGTAAAACTTACATAGCCGATAAGTATTATTGCAATGCTAAGTACGCTTGCAAACACTGGCCTTGCTATTGATATGTCGGATAGCTTCATTAAGGTATTAGGTAATAGGTTTTAGGTTTTAGGCCTATAGAGCTTAGGTTAAACTTAAGTCTAATACCTAACACCTAAGACCCATAACCTAAATCTTATTTCTCAAGTGGTTTTTCTTCATTCATATAAGTTAACTCTACTATACTTGGTTCACTTATTCTTATATTTGCGCCGTCCCTTATTTTCTGGTGACCTGTACTAACTATTATTTCGCCTTCCAGAACGCCTTCCAGAACCTCAACCTTGTCTACGGTACGTTTACCAAGCGTTACTTCATAGCGCTCCACCTTTTCGCCGATTACTTTGAAAACGTAGTTTTTGTTTCTTAGTGGAATTATTGATTGTGATGGCAGGAATATTGAATTATTTTTTCCAATTATAATATTTACCTCAGCAAACTGCCCTGGGTAAATCTGCCCTTCGGAATTATCATATATTGCCTCTATCATCACGCCCCTAGTTTTTTCATCTATTCTGGAATCAATTGAGGTGACCTTTGCAGAAAGTTTAAGCTGAGGAAATTTACTAGTTGAAAAATAAACATCACTGCCTAGCGGTAATTTGCCAGCATATTTTTCAGGAATAATAAATTGTAGTTTTAACTTATTGCTCTGGTCAATGTTAACCAGAATATCATCAGGTGAAACATAGTCACCCACGCTTACTCGCCTTATGCCAGCCATTCCCTCAAAAGGTGCGCGCACATAAGTTTTTTCAAGCTTTGCTCTGGCAAGCTCAACTTCCGCCCTTGCGATATCAAGCTCGGCTGTTGTTTGCTCAATTTGCAATTTTGAAGATGCACCAGATTGCAAAAGTTTTTTATACCTTTCTATATTATTACTTAAAAGACTCACACTTGCGGAAGCCTTATTGAACTCCGCCTTTTGGATTGAGTTCTCAAGCACAAAAAGCAAATCAGTATTTTTCACATAACTTCCATTAGTAAAAGGTATGTCAATTACCTTGCCAGAAATTTCAGGTTTCACCTGTGCTGCTTCAAAAGCTTTTAATGTGCCAACACTATTAATAGTAACTTCAAAATCTTCCCTGATGGCTTCGGTTACTTCAACTTTTATAGAAGGTGGTTTTTGCTGATTGCTGCTGTTATTATTTTCTGGCAATTTTTTAACTGAATTCTGTGCAGTTGAATTCTGAACAATTTTTTTCTGCTCACCAGTATTAGCGATTGCAGGGCTGTATGTAAGCTCTGCATAAGCAATAAAAATTATCATAACTACCGATGCAGAAAGGCAGAATGTTATGATCTTCTCAAAAATTATATTTAATTTTTCCAAAATAATTTTTAT
>DQGZ01000093.1 GCA_003531345.1 Alphaproteobacteria bacterium
AATAAAACAGGTATTATAGCATTTCAGGGCGTTATCGGGGCCAATTCGCACGTTGCCTGCCTAGAGGCTTACCCGAATATACAACCGCAAGCCTATGAAACATTTGACGCAGCAATGGAAGCCGTAACCAGTGGCGAAGCAGCTCTGGCGATGATACCAGTAGGCAATAGTTATGCTGGAAGGGTCGCTGAAATTCATAACATAATACCGAAAACTAAGTTATCCATCGTAGGTGAACATTTCAGCAGAATAGAGCATTATCTGTGCGGTGTGCAGGGTAGCAACCTCAATGATATAAAGGAGGTTTATTCGCATCCGCAAGCTCTGATGCAGTGCCAGAAAAGCATTGAAAAACTGGGTTTAAAAGCAAATAAAACCAATAACACCGCTCTTGCCGCCCAGCAGATATCTGAAAAACAAGATAAGGCAAAAGCTGCAATTTGCTCTAAGCTTGCAGCAGAAATTTATGGTCTTGATGTTCTGCAAAAGAATTTTGAAGATGATTCTAGTAACACAACTTTATTCCTTACCTTCGCCAAAGAACCAATAGACCCTGACCCAGAAAAATATAAGGATATTATAACCAGTATGATGTTCACCACCCGTAATATTGCAGCTGGGCTTTATAAAGCGCTTGGCGGGTTTGCTACCAATAACGTTAACATAATAAAGCTGGAAAGCTATATACCAGAAACTGAATCAGCTCAGGCGCAATTCTTTATAAGCTTTGAGGGTTCTCCAAGGCAAAAAAATGTGCAGATGGCAATAGAGGAACTGGGTTTCTTCACCAAACGCACTAAATTGCTTGGCGTTTATCCTGCTGCTAAAAAACGCAGTGTTAAATAATAATGTTATAATGCCAATATATATTACTATATATTTATTTCTGTTCTTCCTGTTTTCCTTCGCAACCACCTATATACATTTTGAAGAAGGAAGAGGGTTTTTATATGTTATACCAGAGATCATTTGTTATGTTTTTATGCTGTCATTTATAATTCTGTTCTATTCCAAGAACGGAGTTTTTCTGGACAGATTCTTTATCAGCACTATGCTGTTATTCTGTGTGTCATGGCAGTTTTTTTCCTTTATTGAGGACTCAAAAACCGCCAGATATAAATTCGGCATCAAAGGTAAAGAACTTGCTTTTTGTGTTTTAATCAGCACTATTTTCATTATGCCTTGTTTTGTATTCGGGGTTTTATTATTAAAACAGATATGACTAATAAACTTATATTCTCAGGCGTGCAGCCAACTGGCAACCTTCATTTAGGTAATTACCTTGGTGCAATTAAGCAGTGGGTTAAGTTGCAGAATGCATACAAATCAATTTTCTGTGTGGTGGACTTACACGCCATAACTGTTCCACAAAACCCTGTTGAATTAAAAAAATCTATTCTTGAACTTGCGGCAGCTTATATTGCTTGCGGCATTGACCCCGAAAAGGCGATTATCTTCCAACAAAGTGATGTGAAAGAACATACAGAGCTAGCTTGGATATTAGGTTGTAACACCCCGCTTGGCTGGTTAAATCGTATGACACAATTCAAAGAAAAATCAGGCAAGAATAAAGAAAATGCTCCACTTGGTTTATATGGCTACCCTGTGTTAATGGCGGCAGATATTTTATTATATAATACAAATTTAGTACCAGTTGGTGATGACCAAAAACAACATATTGAGCTAACGCGCGATATTGCAAACAGCTTCAATCAAAAATACGGCAAAGATGTTTTCACTATTCCAGAGCCAATGATTTTAAGCCAAGCCAAAAGGGTGATGAGCCTGCGTGATGGTACAAAAAAAATGAGCAAATCTGATGAAAGCGAATATTCACGCATAAACCTTTCAGATGACGCAGAAACAATAAGAAGCAAATTTAAAAAAGCACAAACCGATTCAATAGCTGAAATTTATTACGACCTTGAAAACCGCCCTGCTATTTCAAACTTGCTAACAATTTACGCATCATTAGCAGATATTACAATTGAGCAAGCGCAAGCAAAATTTGCCAACTTTCAATTTTCAAATTTCAAAACTGAACTTGCGGAACTCGCAGTTGAAAAAATTTCACCAATAACAAAAAAATTTAACGAACTAAAAAACGACACAACCGAACTGCAAAAAATATTAGATAAAGGTGCCCAAAACGCCCGCACAATCGCCGAAAAGACTATCAAACAAGTTAAGGGAGTGGTGGGGTTTTGATAATATGCACTACCTCTCCCGTTTACGGGAGAGGTAAGATTTTCTTAATGAATAAAATGAATTTAGAAAATCTGGTGAGGGCTGATTATATCTTGCAGTATTATGCCCTCACCCAGAAATCTGGCAAATAAATTTTCTCAGATTTCTTTCCCTCTCCCGCAAGCGGGAGAGGGAATAAATAGACTACCAATAAGCTATTAAGCAGGTAAAAAGCTGTAGGGTTTTAACCTAGCTCACCAACAATACTTTTTTGTTTTGCTTTTGTAGGTAAATTTTTGTTGTTATCTCTACTTTGTCCTTGATTTTCTTTCTCTGACTTCGCTTCATCTTTCGCCAAATTAATATTAGACTTTTGAATTGTCTCACACATAGTCTTATAAGATGCATCAACACCATTAATATGAATATGGCATTTACTATCACCTTTAACCTTATCAGACATAAATTCTAGCATTTCTGCAGGTGTTCTTGTAAATTCATAAACCCCTAACTTAGCACCTTCTGATTTACCCATTACTTGAAAAGTATAAAGTCCAGATTTTTGATTATATGAAAATTGTAATTGTTCTTTTCCACCTAAATAAGTGCTGCCTGAAACTACCCTGTTATTTTCTACTTTTAATGAAATATCTTCTACTGGTTTAGCATAAACTTGCATTTGTTGCTGAAAAATTTGTTGTTTAATCATAGTTCTCCTTTTTTATATTTACAGCAACCCTACCACAAATTCCTTAACAAAAGATTAACAAACTTGACTTTCTCCTAAAAATGTGTAATACTTGTATAACTTGTAATACAGATATAACAAAAACAGGGTAAAAATGACTATTTCCGTAAGGTTAGGTGAGGAGCTAGAACAAAGGCTTGAAAGCCTTGCCAAGCGCACTGGGCGCACCAAAAGCCATTATATCAGGGAAGTTCTAATTGAAAGGTTAGAAGAATTAGAAGACCTTTACATAGCTGAAAGAGTTTTAGAAAATCCGTCAGAAAAAAGATGGAAATTGCAAGAGCTTATAGATGGAAAAGATATGGCACATTGAATTTGATGATTCAGCAAGAAAAGCCCTAAGAAAATTAGACCAGCAAACTCAGAAAAAAATCCTTAGCTATATTGATACAAAGATAAAAAACGCTAGTGATCCAACAGAATTTGGTAAACCTTTAATCGGTAACCTTTCAGGTTTATGGAGATACAGAGTTGGCGACTACAGAATAATTTGCAGAATCATTAAAAATGAAATAACTATCTTAGTTCTAGATGTAGGACATAGAAAAAATATATACTAACTACCAATAACTAACCACTGGCTAAATGGCGCACCATATACATATGATTTCAGATTCAACTGGTGAAACAGTAAATTCCGTTATGCGCTCTGTGTTAACGCAGTTTGAGGATATTGAGGTTGAAGAACATACTTGGAGTTTGGTTAGAACAATGGGTCAGCTTGAAAGGGTGATGAATGAGGTTAAAAAAGAACCCGGCCCAATTTTATACACAATAGTAAACCGAGATATGCAGGCAGCACTTATAAAAGAATGCCGCAAAATGCGCTTGCCTTGTATTGCGGTTCTTTCAACTATTACTCGTGAGCTTTCGCATTATTTTGGTGTTGAAGCAAAACAAAATACTGGTGCTCAGCACGAACTTGATGAAGAATATTTCAAGAAAATGGACGCAATACATTTCACCCTCGCCCACGATGACGGGCAGGAAACCGATAATCTTGATGAGGCTGATATTGTTTTGGTTGGTGCATCTCGTACTTCAAAAACGCCAACTTGTGTTTATCTTTCATATCGTGGAATTAATGCGGCTAATGTTCCTTTTGTTAAAGGAGTTGACCTGCCAGAAATTTTATTCACACTTAAAAAACCGATGGTTGTTGGGTTATTTATTTCACCAGAACGCCTAACGCAAATAAGAAAATCTCGTTTACTCTCCCTCAATGAAACTAAGGAAACCACCTATGTTGACCTTGATTCAATAATGGAAGAGGTTAGAGAATCTCGTAAAATTTTTACAAAATATAATTGGCCAACAATTGATGT
>DQGZ01000024.1 GCA_003531345.1 Alphaproteobacteria bacterium
ATCCATTTATATCTAATACTTCTGATCTTACACAAAACCAAACACCAAGTGTATTTATTTTTTTTTGCCTCTTCTTCTTTAAGATCTAGAATTTGAGAATGTAATTTTTGTTCATTTAGAAAAATATTTAATACTAAAGGATAATTTAAAACTTCTAGGTTAGTTTCATTTAAATAATCAACATTAACCCCAAAAGTACCTCTCAATACAGAAGGAGGAAAATTTCTTTTTTCTAGGTGTTCAAAATTATATATTTTACGCATTCAAACCTCTATTTCTTACAACTACATTATAACATTAATTAGTTAGCGAATAATTAACTTTTAGAAAAATCCTCATAATTTGCCTAACTGTTTGAATTTTATATTGAAATTAAGGGGCTGGCATAGATTAACCCATTTATTAAAGAGTAAGATTAGCTTTCTAAGCTCTGGCTCAGTTCGAAATTTTATGATATAAGGCTCGCCAACTTATATTAAAAATTCTATAAAAATGGCAGTTCTTAACCTTGTTTATGCTCCGAATGAAATTTTTTGCAAAAAGGCTGAGCCTGTAAGCGAAATAACCAATGAAATAAAATTGTTAGTGCATGATATGCTGGATACCATCTACCACGAAGGTGCAATCGGTATTGGTGCCAACATGGTTGGCGTGCTTAAAAGAATTGTAGTTGTTGACCTGCAAGTTGAAGGTGTAAGGCAGCCAATAATAATGATAAACCCTGAGATAACTCAAAAATCTGCTGAAACCCAAACATTTACCGAATCATCAATTTGTTTTCCTTTTATATCAGCTGAAATTGTCCGCCCAAAGGAAATTGAAGTTAAATTCACTGACCTTGAGAATAATCAGCATACAAACAAATATGAAGGGTTTTTGGCAACTGTTATCCAGCATGAGATTGATTATTTGAATGGTATCACCTTCCTTGACCATCTTTCAAAATTAAAGAAGGACACTCTGCTTAGAAAAATGCAAAAAATGATAAAACAAAACCCACCTCATATTCACGGTGAGCATTGCCACCATTAGATAGTTCTTAGTTGTGAGTTCTAAGTTGACATATAACGCTTAATAACTAAGAACTAACAACTAGGAACTAACTACTTACTAATGAAATTCACCTTATCGTGGCTTAAAGAATTTTTAGATACGCAAGCTGACCTTAAAACTATTTCAGAAAAATTAACTGAAATTGGTTTAGAGGTTGAGAATGTTGTGGATTATTCAACCAGCTTGAAGCATTTTACAGTTGCACAAATTTTAGAAACCGAACAACACCCAAACGCAGACAGGCTTAGAGTATGCAAGGTTGATGCTGGTAATGGTGAGGTTCTTTCTATAGTTTGTGGTGCGCCTAATGCTCGCCCGAATATTAAAATTCCCTTAGCGCGAATTGGCACAATTATTCCTAATGGCAATTTTGAAATTAAAAAGTCCAAGATAAGAAATGTTGAAAGTAATGGTATGCTATGCTCCGCTTCGGAGCTTAATATTTCAGAGGAAGGCGAAGGTATTTTAGAATTGCCTGAAAATTCTATAGTGGGTGATGAATTCGCTAAATATATCGGGCTTGATGATGCGGTAGTAGAAATTGCAATTACGCCAAATCGTGGTGATTGTTTAGGCGTTTACGGTATTGCCAGAGATTTGGCGGCAGCAGGTTTGGGAGAATTAAAGATTGCTTCATCGCAAGCTCCTCGCAATAACAGTTTTAACTCTCCAATAAAAATCTCCATTAACAATGAAAACGGAATTTGGTTTTTTGGTGTTTATATCAAAAATATCAATAATTACCGAAGCCCAGAGTGGTTGAAAAAGCGTCTTGAAAGCGTTGGTAAAAAATCAATCTCAGCAGCGGTTGACATAACTAATTATCTAACCATAACTTTTGGCAGGCCAGCGCATGTTTATGATGCTGATAAGTTAAATGGAAATCTATCAGTTCGCTTGGCAAAAAATGGTGAAAAACTTACAGCGTTAGATGCCAAAGAATATGAATTAACTGAAAATATATTAGTAATAGCAGATGAGCAAAAGCCACAGGCGATTGCTGGTGTTATTGGTGGTTTAGACTCTGGTGTAACTGAAAATACCAAAAATATATTTTTGGAAATTGCTTTGTTCACTCCTGAAGCAGTTATGAAATCAGGCAGGCAATTAATGATAGACACTGATTCACGTTATAGGTTTGAACGAAATGTTGATTTTAACTCACATCAACTTACCTCACATGCGGTAAATTTAATTACTGAAATTTGCGGTGGGCAGGCAAGTAATATTGAAATTGCAGGAAATGTAAATAAGTCTGAAACTAAAATTAATTTTGATCTTAATCTTGTTCAGAAACGCTGCGGGCTTGAGATAGGTAAGGAGAAAGCAAAAGAAATTTTGCAAAAACTTGGTTTTAAAATTGAAACAGAAAATGGCACTCAGTTAAATTTAATTGTTCCATCTTATCGTTCAGACATCGCAATAAAAGAAGATGTAGTTGAAGAAATAGTTCGTATTATTGGTTATAATAATATTCCAACTATTTACCTTGAAAAGCCAGTTGTTGAAATAATTGCTGAAACTGAACCACAAAAAATTCATAGTAAAATTCGCTTGCAACTAAGCTCATCAGGTGCAACTGAAGCTGTAACCTTTTCATTCACTAATAGCAAATTAGCGGAAAAATTTATTGCAAGTAGAGCAGAATTTATTGAAGTGGCAAACCCAATATCAAGCGAGCTTGATGTTATGCGCCCAAGTTTGTTGGTGAACATTCTTGATATTTTTGCAAAAAACATTGCACGCGGCAAAACGGATTTAGAATATTTTGAGATTGCAAATATTTTCAAAAAGAAAGAAGCAATAAAAGACCCCAGCGAATATCAAGCAAAAAATATCGCAATAGTGCAAACTGGCTTAAACTCAGTAAAGTCAGCCGTAAAGGAGGAGGAAAAATTTGATTATAATACAATAAAGCAAAAGGCGGATTTAATAATTGCAAACTATATTGACCCTGAAAAACTCAAAATAGAGCGCAATAATAAATTTAACTATTACCACCCAGGAATTTCGGCTTGTTACTTTTTGGGCAATAAATTAGTGGCAGTATTTGGTGAATTAAACCCGAGCTTAAATAAGGTTTTTGATATTAAACAAAAATTATATGCAGCAGAAATATTCATTGAAAACTTACCGCAGCCAAAAGCAAAAACATCAACAGCAATAAAAGCGCTTGAGTTGTTTAACTTCCAGCCAGTTGAGCGTG
>DQGZ01000232.1 GCA_003531345.1 Alphaproteobacteria bacterium
CATTATTGGGCAGTTCAATGCAACTGGAGGATTATCATCAAGCGGTGCATCTATAAGGGAGATCGTAAAGAACCTCAGGGGCAAGTTTGGAATAGTATCACGAGGTTTCCTGACTTCAGGGTTTGATGTTGCGTCCCTATCCTTAAATATGCCTAAAATAAAAAGAATTGAGCAGAGCGAAGCAGTAGGAAAATATTTTCTCAATAGTGGAAAAACTGAATTTGGCGGTATGAGCAGTTATATACAGATCTCGGCAGGTATTATCTCTTTCGATAATATAAGCCTGTCAAACCCTGTTCTAAGAAGTACCTTACTGAAAGGCAATATAGACCTGAACAACTGGACAATGGAGCTTGAAAGTACATTAGGCCTAATAAGTGCAGATAATATTCAGGTTAACATACCTTTAAAAACCATTTCGCAAAAAATACCCGAAACCCAATTAATATGGGATTATAACGGAATAGTAAAATACTGGGAAGACAAGTTCTATGGCGGCAGAATATAGTGTTTAATCCCTGAAATTATCAAATTGCAGTGGAAGTTCAACTGGTAGAGATTTTACAAATTGCATTACTGCCTGAAGGTCATCCTTTTTTTTGCCTGTTATTCTAACTTTTTCACCCTGAATTGAGGCTTCTATCTTCATCTTTTCTTCTTTTATAGCCTTTACTATTTTTTTTGCATTGTCTTGATCAATACCTTTTTTGATCTTTACCAGCTGCTTGATGGTCATGTGAGAGCCCTTCTCTGGCGTTTTGAACTCAAGGCATTTTATATCAACATTTCTGCGGGTGAGGTAAGTTTTTATCATATCCTGCAACGCTTTTAGCTTCATATCATCATCAGCAACCAGTGCAATATCATCCTTCTCACGAGAAATTGTGGACTTTGAACCTTTGAAGTCATATCTGTTTTCCAACTCCCTTTTGGCGGAGTTCAGGGCATTGTCAACTTCCTGAGAATTAATTTCAGAGATAATATCAAAGCTTGGCATAATTTTAATAATTCATTCTATACAGTTCTAACTACTATTTTTTTAGCTTTTTGTCTACTTCCTGTTTTACCATTTTCTTTATCATTTCTTCAATATTCTCTTTCCTTTTTGATTCATCAAAACCACCAAAACCACTACCAGCACGCTCAGACAGCGTGTTCTTCTTTGCTTCAGACATCGAAAACTCTCTGATTATATGCCTTATTGCCTCAGACCTTGAGCGCATACCAAGCTTAACTTTCCACTCATCTATCTTATCTACATCCTCTTCAGAAAGTTGCAGGTGAAGATTTATAAATTCAACATTTTTCATAAAAGTATAGTTTTTGTTTGGTTTTTGTATTTTTTGCTGTATGTATGTATAGATTATGTATTTATTTAAACTTGTAGTTAATGAATAATTTCAACCTGCACTATATATTAATTTATATGAAAAAAAACAGAAATTTCATAAGAAATAAAATTGGCGAGAAAATACGTTATTACAGAAACTTTAGGGGGGTTACCCTAAAAAAACTTGCGGAGGAATTAAATATAACCAGCCAGCAATTGCAGAAATACGAAAAAGGTATGAACCGTATTACAACTGAAAGGCTCGAGGAAATATCCCTTATTCTTGATATACCTGTCAGCTATTTCTTTAATGACCTGAAACTTCCTAAAAACTCCCACAATGATACAGAAATCAGAAAACTAATATTCAATTTCAAAAAAATATCTTCACGAAAAATACGAAAACTACTTATAGAAAACTCAGCAATCTTCGCTGAAGAATTCTCACTGAAACAATGATATTATCTTGTCTTCAAAGAAATTCAAATAAACCATCATGGAGGTAGATATACACAACATTAAAATAAAAAAGCTTACCGATATCTGAACTGGCGCAAGCACAAAAAACACCTGCATACTTGGCATAAGCCTTGAAATAAGACCAGCTGCAACATAAAGCAATAAACCTATCACTATAATAGGCGATGCTATTTTAAATGCCATCATAAACGCCTCAGACATAAACTGAGTACTAAGATACGCAAAATCCTCTATCGGTAGTGGTTGGTTTACAGGTATCACCTGATAACTTTCATAAATACCTGCAAAAAATATTTTGTGCATTCCAGTGGTAAAAAAAACCGTGAAGGCGATCAAAGACAAGAAAACACCTATTACCGAACCTTGTGACGCCTGATTCGTGTCAAACAATGTTGCGGCTGATAAACCATTCATGAATGATATTTTCATGCCCGCAATGTGAAGTGTTGAAATAATAATTCTGGTCAAAAGTCCAAAAAATATACCAATGGTAACTTCTTTAAAACAATAAATAACTGTGGCTTCAACACTAGGTGGATTGCTGGGAATAACAGATTCCAGCAGTGGGTAGAAAACAAGGCTTAACATCAGCGCCAGTGCTAGCCTAGAGCGGGCTGAAACATAAGTTTCACCTAGACCTGGCAATAGCAGCAAAACAGAACCAACTCGGCAGAATATCACCGCATATTTAAATATTATATCATTTGTTAGTTCTATTATCAATTTTGCAGTATGAATATAATTTCTTTTTCAAAAAATGAGCAGGAAAACGAGGCAAGTTGCGCAGGAGTGTACAAATAAGTACATGATTAGCAACGAGCCCAAAGTTTGAAGAACTCATTTAAAGAAAAAGGAATTATATCACTGAAAATTATCAGCGTATTGTTTTATTATAGTTCTTCTCTGTTTTGGCTCAATAATTTCAAATTCAATTTTGTTATTATTGGCATAATTTATTGCGGCTTCTTTTGTTTCAAACTTCAATTTCACTTCCTGAAGCATGTCGCTGCTGCCTTGCCAGCCCATTAAATTATCAACCATTTTAGCAGATTGCGGCACATATTCCAAA
>DQGZ01000212.1 GCA_003531345.1 Alphaproteobacteria bacterium
AAAGAAGTTTCTTAATTTGAACTTTTCTTTTGAAAATTAATCTAAACCTCAAAAGTCGTAACCACTGGTGTGTGGTCGGAGGCTTTTTCCTTGCCGCGTGGTGTAGTTATAATTTCTGTTTTAACGGCGTGGTCAGCGGCGAGTGGGTTTGTCAGAATATAATCAATCCGCATGCCTTTATTATATTGCCACGCTCCCCCGCGATAATCCCACCAGCTGAATTGCTGCTTATCACCATTTTGCTTGCGGAACATATCAAAATACCCGCAATTCAATATCTCATTAAATTTCCTTTGCTCATCGGAGTGAAAGCACACTTGCCCACGCATGGATTTCGGGTCATAAACGTCAATATCTTCATTTGCTACGTTATAATCCCCGCCGATTATCACCAATTCATCATATTTATTAATTTTCTGCAGGTGGTTTTTAAGCGCATCAAGGAATTGTTTTTTGTAGCCGAATTTTTCGGAATTCACATCCATGCCATTCGGCACATAAACTGATGCCACACGGATAGTTTTTCCGTTCAGCACAAAATAACCTTCAATATACCTTGAATTCTCATCCGCATAATTTGGTATGCCTGTAATAACATCCTCAACTTTGAATTTAGAGATTATCGCAACGCCATTATAGGTCTTCTGCCCGTGGATGCTTAAATTATAACCCAGCTCCTCAAATTCAATTCTGGGGAAGTCAGGTGTCTGGCATTTTAATTCCTGTAGCAGCACAACATCGGGCTGATATTCCTTTAAATATTCCAGCACATTCGGCAACCGCGCCTTAACGGAGTTTACATTCCAGGTGGAGATTGTTATTTGGTTTTTCATTAATCTATTTCTTTAGAATTATTTTTTCTCAAAATATCCTGTATTTGATCACTTGTTAATAATGTGTGAATATTTTCCCAGGAATCAGAGCTGCTAACAACATCTTTTGGGATTATTATTGTACGGCTATCAATATCCGGGTTATTTCCACCCAAAACTTCCTTCGGTTTTAAACTTATGTAATTATTGCTAGAGCCCAGATATACGGATTTAGTTTCAGGTTTTGCAATAACTAAATTTTTAGCAAGTGAGGTTACCACGGGTTTTAAAAACTTATTATATTCATCACTTGCAGGTTCAAAGGCGTTAAAAACTATTTCATTACTTGTTCCTAAATAAACACTTATTTTGGCTATTACCTGATTTTTATGCTTCACAACAAATAAACCCATATTAGGCGATTCAACATGTGCCCGAAGAAAGCGAAGGGAATTTTGAAAGCCCAATTCTGCACAGCACGGGCAATCTGGGTTAACTTGCCTCATTTCTCTGGCAACCCATAAGTTTCTGGGGTGCCCTTTTTCTACTTTTATGATTTCGATATTATGTATTCCGCCTTCAATATCATCACTTTTTATATACAGATTTGGTATATTGTCTTGGTTTGAGGCTAATTTTAAGATTTCCAGAGTTTTTACAATTTGAGATTCTTTTAAGTTAAGTTTCCTTAAATAAGTAATTACTTCAGTTTTAACACCATCCAATTTAAGCAGGGCGTCCATTAAATCATTCTTTTGAAAATCTTTTATCTTTTTATTAGACGCCTTTTCTTTCAAAATATTTTCAATATCAGGGGCTTTGTCAATAATATCTAATATAAAACGCTCAAAATCATGATTACTTGCTAAAACTGACCATCCATACCTATCCCAGTTTTTATCCTTTGGTATTATAACTCTCTCAAGCTTCTCCATAATATCGTCAATATCATTATGATTACGCGCGATTAGATTAATAATATTTTTAAAAACCTTATTTTTCTGAGCTTTTTTATCAAATGCTAAGTCCTTTTTTGAAGCATCTATCAAATCATCAATTGCACCGTAAATTTCTATTAAGTTTTTTGCAATGGTTCTGGTATTGAATGTTTTCATTGTATATCTATCTAGGAAATAGCCTATAGAAGCTTCAACACATTTTAAAAAGGTGCCAGAGTAAGTTTTATTAAGAACAATATCATTAAAACTGAAATTTTCGTTATCTGTTAATAAATATTTTACATTCTTACTTTCCATAACTTATCACACTGAAAAACTATTACCGCAGCCGCAGGATGACTGGGCTTGTGGGTTCTTAATCTCAAAATGAGCGTAGCCCAAAGTTTCAATATAATCAAGGATGGACCCAGCGATCAATTCCGCTGAGGTGCTATCAAGCAATACTTCTGCCCCACCATTTTTTATGATTATATCATCTTCAGCTTTGTTCGTGTCAAAATCGAACTTGTACTGAAAGCCATTGCAGCCGCCCCCTTCAACTGCAATACGCAATCGGGAATTGGCAGGCTCATCTTTTAGCAACTTTAAAATTCGCTTTGCTGCATTATCTGATATTTGGATGTTCATAGTAGTTGGTGGTTAGTACTTAGTATTTTGTTGTTTATATACAATATATAAGTATTTTATCAAAACTAACAACTAACTACCAATAACTAGTAACTGGTAAATGATTTTTCCAAAAGAATTTATAGAAAATTTAAAGAATCGGGTTTCAGTTTCCGATATAGTATCACGCTATGTAAACTTAAAAAGCAAGGGTAAAGGCACTTTTTCTGGATTGTGCCCATTCCATAATGAAAAAACACCATCATTTTCAGTGTCTGATGCTAAAGGCTTTTACCATTGTTTTGGCTGTGGTGCTCATGGTAATGCCATAAGTTTTTTAATGGAACATAAAGGCTATTCCTTCCCAGAGGCTATTAAGGAACTTGCTGGACTAGCTGGTATGGAGCTACCCAAGCAGGACGAAAGAGTGGTAGAGAAGCAGAAACAGGTGCAGTCCAGCTATGAGTTGATGGAGCTGGCAACCAGATATTTTGAAAAGAATCTTTATTCGTCTCAGGGGTTAGAAGCTAGGAAATATATTGAGAATAGGGGATTAACAGCAGAAACCCTGAAAAAATTCCGCATCGGGTTAGCTCTGGATGAGTGGGAGGGTCTAAAAAATCACCTGAAAACATTGGGAGCGAATGAAGACCTGATGATAGCAAATGGGTTGCTTGCGGAAAAGGAAGAGTCAGGAAAAACTTATGACCGTTTTCGTAATCGTTTGATATTCCCGATATTTGACTCTTCAAATCGGGTGATTGCATTTGGCGGGCGAATTCTAAATAATACAGATAAATCAGCTAAATATCTCAATTCATCAGAAACTGACTTGTTCAAGAAAAGTTATGTGCTTTATGGGTATAATTTTGCTCGTGATGCAGGCTATAAAAAAGCACAGGCAATTGTAGTGGAGGGCTATATGGACGCAATCTCTATGCATCAGGCGGGATTTGACAATACAGTTGCACCACTTGGCACGGCAGTTACCGAAAGCCATCTTTTCCACTTATGGAAAATGACGCCAGAACCCATATTCTGTCTAGACAGTGATGAGGCAGGGCAAAGGGCGAGCAAAAGGCTTGCGGAGGAATTCATAAAATATTTAAAACCTGGTTATAGTATGAAATTTGCAATTGTGCCATCTGGTAAAGATCCAGATGATTTCATAAAAACAGAAGGCAGGCAAGCAATGGAGGAGTTGCTTAATAATGCAACCCCTTTGGTTGATGCATTGTGGAATTTTAATATTGTTGGGGCGGATGTATCAACCCCAGAAAAGAAAGCTAACTTTAGCAAGGCATTGCAAGATATTGCCAATAGAATAGAAGATCCAATAGTAAGGGATTTTTATAAAGCAGAGTTCACGGCACGGGTGAAAAAACACTTTGCGCCAGTGAATTCGGGTAATGTGGTAAATTTCAGTAAATACCAGAAAAGCAATGCCCAAAAAAGCCTTATCCTGTCACCTCAGCTGAGTGCTAGTAAGGGGTTTAGCGATAAAAAGGCAAAACATATGGGCTCTGAAAGGCAAGAGGAGAAGATATTATTGCTTATAGCTTTTTTCCCTAATCTTACAAAGCTTGCTAATGTAGAAGATTTTC
>DQGZ01000210.1:0-614 GCA_003531345.1 Alphaproteobacteria bacterium
CATTTATATTTGTTGTATGATCACTTCTGGTATAAATTCTCATTATGAATATGATTTTGAAATAGTTGGCGATAGCGAGGCTGGGCTACCAAAAAAATCAAAAATTAGAATTGAAAAAATTTTTTCAATAGATGAGAGATTGATTTTATCAAAAGAAGGAAGTTTAGGAAATAAGGATAAAGTAATTTTGAAAAATAAAATGAAAAAACTTTTTAGTTACCTTTAAAAATGAAACCTAAAAATTTCTTAACAATATACACCACTTGTAAAAACCTATCTGAAGCAAAAAAGATTTCAAAATTTTTAGTAAAAGAAAAGTTGGTTGCTTGCGCTAATATTGGCTCGCCAATTATTTCAATTTATAATTGGAAAGGAAAAACTGAAGAAAGCAGAGAAGTACCAGTAATTTTTAAAACTACCCAAAAACAATATAAAGCAGCAGAAAAACCTATTCGCAAGCTTCATTCTTATGATACACCTTGCATAATTGCTTTTGAGATAGTAGAAGGCGAGCCAAATTATTTGAGTTGGATATTGTCAGGTATCAGAGATCAGGTTTCAGGTGTAAGTAAGTTTTAACTTAAGTTCTGTGAAACCTGAAACCTGAAACCTGA